>JAZGFZ010000207.1:0-3987 GCA_036480015.1 Algisphaera sp.
CCGATACAACGCTTCGCGAAAAGATGAAAGAAAAACAGCGTCTTGCGAAAGCTCGCAAAACGCTGAAAATGGGCGATACAGGACTCGAACCTGTGACCTCACGCGTGTGAAGCGTGCGCTCTAGCCAGCTGAGCTAATCGCCCGAGGGGCTCTCCATCGGTTAAACCGGTGGGAGCCGCATACTTTAGCGGGGTGAGTGAGGGGGTCAACCCTGACACGGCACGAAAGTTAGGAACGGTGGGTTTCTTCGCGTGTTTCGGGGGTGGCCAAAGGGGTGGCCGAAGGGGCTGGGGGCGGTGTGGGGGCGGGCTGATCGGCAGTCAGCTGGTGGTTGGGTGCGGGGGTGTTGGGTTGTTGTAGGTCTTCTTCGATGCCAGAGAGACCCTTTTTAAACTCAACAATGCCCTTGCCCAGGCTCTTGCCGACCTCGGGGAGCCGTTTTCCGAAAATAAGCACCCCCAAAATGGCGAGTACAGCCAATTGCCAAGGACCAATGTTGCCCAGAAAAGCGATGAGGGTGTGAGGGGCGTCGTGATGAGCAAGAAGGGGGGGAATCATGGTGTTGCTGCTAAAAACAGGGTGGTGTGGAGTTGTCGAACCATTGTATCGCGGGGGCGCGCGGCTTGAAAAGGTTTTTAACGTGGAATAGACGATGGCCCAACGGGAGGTTGCTCTGGATGCCCTCTGGAAGTCCTCTGGAACCCATTTGAAGCCACGGAGGCTTTGCCGTTACACGTGGCCGATGACGAGGCTGACGTTGTGGCCGCCAAAGCCAAAACTGTTGCTCATGGCGTAGTTCACCGTGTGGTCGCGTGCGGTGTTGGGCACATAGTCGAGGGTGCAGCCTTCGCCAGGTGTGTCGAGATTGATGGTGGGGGGGATTTGGCCGCTTTCAATGGCCTTGGCCAAGATGACCGCTTCGATGCCGCCGCTGGCCCCCAAGGTGTGGCCTGTCATTGATTTGGTGCTGCTCACGGGAATTTTGGTGTTGTCGCCAAAAGATTTTTTAACCGCAGTGGTTTCAGCCAAGTCGCCCAAGCCTGTGGAGGTGCCGTGGGCGTTGATGTAGTTGATTTTGTCGGGTGAAAGGCCTGCGTCTTTCAGGGCGTAGTCCATGGCGTAGGAGGCGCCGGCGCCGTCTTCGCGTGGGGCGGTGATGTGCGAGCCATCGGCACTTTGGCCGTAGCCCAAAAGCTCGCCATAGATGTGGGCACCGCGGGCTTTGGCGTGTTCGTATTCTTCGAGTACGACGATGCCAGCGCCTTCGCTAAGCACAAAGCCGTCACGATCGGCATCGAAGGGGCGTGAGGCTTTGGTGATGTCGTCGTTGCGGCGACTTAGTGCCTTAAGGGCGACAAAGCAGGCCATGCCCAAGTCGTTCAGCGCGGCTTCGGAACCGCCGGTGATCATGACGTCGGCCGCGTCGTAGCGGATGCATTTGGCGGCTTCGCCAATGGCGTGGGCGGCCGAGGCGCAGGCGCTGGCCACTGCCGAGTTGGGGCCTTGAATGCCAAAGTGAATGGACACGTTGCCCGAGCCTGCGTTGCACATGAGTTTGGGCACCATGAAGGGGCTCACACGTGAGGGGCCTTTTTCTCTCAGTTTGCGATCGCCAGAGCAGAACTCTTCCATGCCGCCAATGCCCGTGCCAATGATGGATCCGCATCGCCAGCGATTTTCTTTGTCGAAGTCGAGCCCGGCGTCTTCAACTGCGTCGATGGAGGCGTTGACCGCGAATTGCGCAAAGCGATCCATTTTTTTGGTGGCTTGTTTACGCAGGGGTGTTTCCATGCGTGGTGGGCCTTGCCAATCGGTGATCTCGCCACCGAAATGCACGGGGTATTGGGTGGTGTCGAAGCGAGTGACTGGCACGATGCCGCTGTCGCCTGCAAGCAGGCGCTTCCAAACAGCATCAACTTGGTCTCCCAAGCTTGTGACCAGGCCCAATCCAGTGATGACAACGCGTCGTTTACTCATGGCGATATTTTAGTAGGTTTGTGTGGGGCGTGGGGTTTTGGGCCAGCCTTATTTATTGTCGAAATAGCTGGGAATGCGGAAAACTAAAAAGGCCGCTGCAAATCACTGCAGCGGCCTAAAGTAAAAATGGACAAGAAAAGGAGGCAGAAAAGGCTAGGCCATTTCACCACGGCGATTGGCGGTGTGGTTTAGAACGACCGCCTATCGATTTGCTTACTTGTCTTGGTGTTCTTTGATGAAATCGACGGCTTGGCCGACGGTTTGAATTTTTTCAGCTTCTTCATCGGGAATGGAGGTTTCGAATTCGTCTTCGAATTCCATCACCAATTCGACGGTGTCGAGGCTGTCAGCGTTTAGGTCGTTGACGAAATTGGTTTCGGCGCTGAGTTCGCTTTTGTCGACGCCCATTTGCTCGGCGACGATGGCGATGACCTTTTCTTTGATTTGTACTTCATCCATGGTGGTTTTTCCTTTTTTCTAACGGGAAGTGCACACCTTTAAAGAAGGTGTGACGAGGCGGCCGGTGTTGGGGCACCCGCAGCCGTCCGGGGTGTTGCCGCTTTAAAAGCGGGGCGTGGTCCGGGGGTTCTCTGCCGCGCGGCGGAGAAAGTGAAAGCGAGGCTTGGGATCCCAGAGACGTCTCCGGGGGTCCGGTCAATGCAGCGGGAATATAGCCGCAGGGCTGTTTTTATGCCAGTGGTGTAAAAAAGCAATGGGGCGTAATTTTGGGGCAATCCTGTAAGTCAATGCAAGTTAAAGAGTTACGACATCGTCATGCCGCCGTCAACGGCGAGTACCTGCCCGGTGACGTAGCTGGCCCCGTCGGATGCGAGGAAGGCCACGGCGGCGGCAATTTCATCGGGTTGGCCCATGCGGCCTGCGGCGGTCATGAGTTTGACCCCGTCTTTGATTTTGTCGGGCAGTACGTCGGTCATGTCGGTGGCGATGAAGCCCGGGGCCACAACGTTGGCGGTGATGTTCTTTTTGCCCAGTTCTTTGGCGAAGGATTTTGTGAATCCTGCAAGTCCTGCTTTGGCGGCGGCGTAGTTGGCCTGGCCTGCATTGCCCACCACGCCGGAGACTGAACCAATGTTGATGACCCGGCCAAACTTGCCACGCACCATGGTGCGGCTGGCGGCGCGACAGGCGATGAACACCGAGCGAAGGTTGGTGAGAATAACGTCGTCGAATTCTTCGTCGCTCATGCGCATAAGCAAGTTGTCGCGGGTGATGCCTGCGTTGTTGACCAAGATGTCGAGGCGGCCGTGTTCTTCGGCGACGGCTTCGACCATGGCGGTGATGGCTTGGCCGTCACTGATGTCGCAGGTTTTAACGCTGGCGCTGCCGCCTGCGGATTCGATTTCAGATTTGATCTCGTTGAGTTTGGCTTCGTTGCGGGCAACGCAAACAACGTGTTTACCGTCGGCTGCAAGATGCTTGGCAATGGCGGCGCCGATGCCGCGTGAGGCGCCGGTGACAATGGCAACGCGTTGGGGGGTGTCGGTCATGGTGGGGCTCCGTTGGGGAGGGGTGATTAAGTTAGGGCTTGTTGGCGCGCTAGCTGGCGGGCTTGGCGTGGTTTTCGACTTTGGTTTTTCGGTCGATGCGACGCATGAGGCCCGAGAGTACTTTGCCTGGGGCCAGTTCGAGGTAGCGGCCGGGCCATTCTTGTGTGGCCCATTGCATGGACTGGGTCCAGCGAACCGGGTGGGTGAGTTGTTCGACGAGTTTGGTTTTGATGGCGGCAGGGGCGGGGTCGTGTGGCTGGGCGGTGACGTTGGCCATGACCGGAATGGTGGGGGGGCTCCAGTTGATGCTGTCCAGTGCAGCGGCCAGTCGGTCGGCGGCGGGCTTCATGAGCGGTGAGTGAAAGGCGCCTGCAACGGTGAGGGGAATGGCTTTGAATCCCATGTCGGCGGCCACCGTGGCGGCGCGTTCGCATGCATCGAGCGAGCCACTGACCACCACTTGCATGGGGTTGTTGAAATTGGCGGGCACCAAAACACCCTT
>JAZGFZ010000208.1:0-2144 GCA_036480015.1 Algisphaera sp.
GCGAGAAGCCCCGCGAGCCTGCGGGCCGGCGAAAACGACCGCTCGCCCTCGGCTGACGTGCGGCTTCTCACACACGTTCTTAAAAAGTGCGTCGCATTCAAATTGGGCCTATGAGGTCGAAATAAAGCCTTTTTTATTGCCCTTTTCCTTGCGTCCCACGGGTCCCCCGCCTACTATTAGCGGGAGTAATTCATCGCGTAAATGAAATACCCTGCTTTGCCCTCGCTCGAAACAGCTCAATCGTTTCGGCACATCACGTGGGGTTTGATCCCCACCCCCAACCCCACACATCAGTTCTGGAGGCTGAAAAATGCGTACATGGATGACTTCTTTTGCTCTTGGAGCAACCCTGCTGGCGACCACATCGGTTTCGGCGGCCGTGACCGCCATTGCTCCCGTTGATGTGAATAACACCAGTGGCGGCGCCAATCTTGATGGTTTCGTAACCTCAGATATTAACATTGACTTCACAGGTCAGTGGACAGGTTCGCAACTCATCATCAACCTAGATAGTGGCACGTTTTATCGCGATGCTGTCGGCAATGCCAATGGCTCTGCTCCCAACCCTGCCTTCTTTTCAACATTCCCATCACTTGAGTACGACACTTATGTGATTGGAAACCCTGGTGGGGGTGCGATTGATCTTGTCGGAGGTGTCGCAAGTGCAACCTTTCCTACTTCAGGCAGCACCACCCTCGACCAAGCTTGGAACTCCGCTGCTGGCGTTGCCATCATCGACCAAAGCGACTTCTTGACTGCTCGCATCACCCTTTCGGATGATGCCACCGGCACTTGGTCATACCTCGCCTCCGTTGACGGCGATCTCACCAAGATCGAAGGCAACACCATCACCAACGGCTCGCTCACCGTTGTCCCCGAACCCGCCAGCCTCGCCCTGCTGAGCTTGGCCAGCCTTGGCTTTTTGACGCGTCGCCGTCGAATGGCCTAAGCGCAACCGAACGACATCAAATCTTTCACCCTCTTCAGCCGGTGCGTCCCTTGCGACGCACCGGTTTTTTGTTGCCCCTCTGCCTTTTCAAGGCAAAAAAAAACTAAAAACAATCTCCCCCGTTTTCCTTCGTGACTTTGAGCCGTCGTGCCTTCGTGTTTGCCTTGGCCCTGTAAATCCATGAACGATTACGATTTGGTTTTAGCGGCGCACTACCGGGCAAGACGCAACTTCACGCGCCGAAACGCCGCCCCGCGATGACGCACAACCAACTCACGCTCAAGCCCATCGCGCAAGGTGCAATCCAATTCGTACAACACCGCACTGGAGTTCACGGCAACGGTGAGTGTGCCGCGCTGCAATGATTCAAGCTTGCAGGCTGCGGCCAATTTTTCAGGCACCAATTCATCCCACAACCCCACCAATGCCCCAAGCTGCTTAAAAGGCCGGGCCACCTCGCGCTTGAATTGGTCGGCCATGAAGGCCAGCGAGTGATCGGCCTCAGAACGCACGCGATAACGCCGCATGGCGTCAAGGTGGGGTTGATGGTCCTGTGGATTGTTCACCTGCCTATCTTATCTTGCAGTCACCCCGCCGTCGTGTGTGCAAGCTATATTGTTAACCCTATTGCTGGTCTTGATTTCCCATGGTGGGGCACCCACAGGGCCCACCCAAGAAAGTGTTTTGATATGAATATTATTTTGCTGGGCTATCGGGGCTGCGGAAAATCCACACTGGGGCGTCAGCTTGCTCAAAAAACCTGGAAAGACTTTTTTGACATCGATGCCTTGGTACGCGAACAGTACGACGGCGCCACGGTGTCTGAGATTTGGGAAACCCATGGCGAGCCCGCCTATCGGGCCGCCGAAGTGCGGGTAACCCAAAAAGTGGTTGAAAAAGACAATTGCGTGATTGCATTGGGCGGCGGCACACTCATGCAGCCCGGCGCTCGTGCGGCGGTCATGACGGCCCCCGATTCCAAACGCATTTACCTGCACTGCCGCCCCACCCAATTGGCCCAACGCATTGCAGGCGACCCACAAGGCATGGCGGGCCGCCCCGCCTTAACGCTGGGGGCGAGTGGCAGCAATGACGCCGACGAAATCGAACAAGTCTTGATCGAGCGCGACCCGGTGTATCGCGCAGTGGCCGATGCCGTGCTCGATGTGACACACATTGATCTTGAAGGATCGCT
>JAZGFZ010000209.1:0-2948 GCA_036480015.1 Algisphaera sp.
TTGCAGCCAGTGGAAAACACAAAAATGCCAGAGATTACCGAGAGAACGAGAGATTTAAGATGAAACAGCAAGCCCTATTTGAGGCAGATAGTCATAATTATTATCTAGCATAAAAGTAGCCAAAGAAGATCGCTTGGCGTGAAAGTTGTATCGGTTGGAACGAATGTCATAGGGGGTTAATACCCCTTCATGTCCATGAAGGTTTTTGGGATTGGCGCCAATCCGAGTTGCCATGTCTATGCCGAAATCAGAGGGTGCAAAAAAACTGATCCTTAGATGGAATTTTTTATTGCTTTCACGTAGACAGTAGAAAACTATTTCAAGTGATTTGGCCTTTTCGTGTGGGTCTAATAAAGGCGTTAAATCGATTGGAATGTCATGAAAGCTAGTGGCCACTCCGCGATCCCGTCGGTCCATATGTGTGACCCCATTCCATAAGAGTAGCGTCACAAGAATGACTATGGTTGACACAATTATCCGTCTCTTCATTGTTTTCCTTCAAAGCTAATGGTGTGTTTTTCAGGTGCCAGGCCCCGTTATTCGTTATTTTTCTAGTGGGCATTGCTTGACAGCAGCTCTAGCATTTCGATGACGGCTTTGATTTGCTCGTGTTTGGAAATGTGGGTGGCGTGTGAGTCGATGGCGGGGTCGCGGTTGGCGGGAACGCCAAACCATTGCACGGATTGTGCGATGGCGATGTCGCTTTGGGTGTCGCCGATGCCGGCGCAGCGGTTGGCGTTGAGGCCGGTGAGGGCGAGCCATCGTTTAATGCCGGTGGCTTTGGACACATGGGTGAGGTCGCAGTTGATGTAGTTCCATGTGCCGCTGATGCGAAAGGGCCATTGGTTTTTTTCGCAGATGGCGACCAAGGTGGGCTTGAGGGTTTCGAGATAGTGGGGGTCGGCGTGGTAAAGCGAGACCGAGGCGGTTTTGCCCGGTTGGCAGGAGACGCCTTGGGAGCCGTATTGGGTGAGCACCCATCGCTCAAGGGCGGCGACGGCGTCGAGGTGGTCGGGGGTGATGGCGGGATCGAGGAGATAGCCGTTTTGGGCGGGGTCGTAAATCCATGCGCCGTTTTCACAAACACAGGGGAGGATGTCGTTGGCGATGATGCGGCACACGCATTCGGCAAACGGAAGCGGGCGGCCGGTGCAAACGGTGACCAAGGGGCGATCGTGCTGGGCTTTGGCGTGGGCGTTGTGCTGGGCAATGAGCGTTAAGTGAGTGAGGTCCAGGGGGCCGCCTGCTTCGTCGATGAGACAGCCATCGACATCGCACAGCACGGCGTCGAAGGGGCCTTGGTTGTTTTGGTAGGTGGGCATGGGTTTGGAATTGGAGAGGGAGAGGGACAAGCGTTAGAACGTGCGGAAGAGGCGGGCTTGTGACGACACGTTACGCGTCGAGCTGGGCAACGTGGTGTTTGAGGTGTTCAACGTAGTCTTCAAGAAGAAAAGTGAGGGACACGGGCGGGGTGTCGCCCACGCGAATGGGTGTGTTGAGGGCATCGTCAGGAATTTGGGCGACGGTTTGCGCAATTTGAAAGTTGTAGGCCAGCCAAAAAACCAAAAGTTGGTTCCAGTCGCCATGTTGCCAGCCTTGGAGGTCGACCCAGTGGCGGTGGTTGTAGCTGGGGGTGACCAGTTCGCCGGTGTGGTCGGGATCGGCGGCGCGAACAAAGCGTTGTTGGTTGTTGGCGGCAGAATCGATGAGGTGACCCAGGATTTCTTTTTTGCTCCATGCTTCGGCATGTTCGCGGGTTTCGAGTGTTTCAGGATCGAGGCTGCTCAAGCGATCGGCGGCTTCGCGGACCAAACGAAAAAGATTTTTGGAGTAGTCGTTTTGCATGGGGATGCTGCGCTTTGAAAAGGGTAAAAAAGGGGGGCTGCTCACGATTTCAACAAGCGTATTTGTGCTGGCGTGCAATGGGCAAGTTGTCTCTGGCAAGATATTTTACGCCAAGACGCCAAGGCGCCAAGAACGCCAAGAAAGGCAAGAGAGTGAGACGCTTTATGAAAGGGGTTTCTCAATCGCCTCGACTTGATTTTCGCACGCATGCCAAGGCGAAAAAACGTTTTGATTTTCTTTTTTGCCTTCCTTGGCTCCCTCACTCGCCCCCTTGGCGGTTAAGCGTCCTTCGCATTACACCACAAGAATCCTCCTGAAAACCTGTGAACGGTTGCACGAATGGCGTGTTAAAAAGAGAGAGGGGTTTAACGAAACAGGGCCACCCGTTTGGGGGTGGCCCTGTTTCAATTAGATGTGTTATTCGCGAGGCCTGCGTTTTAGGCAGAGCGTTTGGCATTGAGCTTGGCGCTCAAGCGGCTTTTGTAACGCGACGCGGTGTTTTTGTGCAGGGCAGGCGAAGCGGCGGCTTGGTCGAGGGCTTTGTAGATGCCCTTGAGTTCGGTTTCGGCTTGTTCGACGCTGCCGTGCAGGAGGGTTTCTTGGTAGGCCTTGATCTTGGTGCGGAATCCGGCTTTGACCCAGCGGTTGCGGGCGCGGCTGCGGACGTTTTGTTTAATGCGTTTCTTGGCGGATAGGGAGTTGGCCATGGGGGCGGATCTTTGTGTGGGGCAAGGCCGAAAGTGGCCGGGGGTGGGAACAAGGGAGGGTTGGCGAGGAGGCCCGCCAGCGAGCCGAGCATTATGGCGATTGGACGGGATATCTGCAAGTGCGGTTTTGAGTTTTACGCCTGCACGGGCTTGCATGGGGGTTAAGCGGGTGTTGGCTTGTGTTGGCGCTGCGTTTTGGGGGCGTGTTTCGCTGCGGCGGGGAGATGTGAAAAAAAGGTTTGAATGGGCCTTTTAGAGCCCCATGAGGTTGTTGCAGGAGCAAGCGAGAGGGCGGGCGGGGCTTTGCTTGGGGTTGACGCCACCTTCTCATTGTGGATAAACGTGGTTCTCTTGTTCGTTCCCGTTCACGGTTTTTGTTCGAGGATGTATCGCGAA
>JAZGFZ010000210.1:0-6348 GCA_036480015.1 Algisphaera sp.
ACCTTCGACGCCCCCACCGTTGACGACCGTGTCATTGTGCAAGCGTGCGAACGGTTCAAACAATTCACCATGCCGGTCTATCTCATTCCCGGCAATCACGACCCCGACGCAGGCCCCGGATCAGGCGGGGTGTATCGCCGACAAACGCTTGTGGATCACTGCCCTGCCCACGTGCATGTGCTCACCGACACCACGCCCGTGGTCGTTCCCGATCATGACGCCATCATTTTGCCCGCGCCGCTGCGTTACAAAAGTGTCGCAGGCGACCCCACCGCGCACCTCACTGCCGCCTTCGGACGCGACACCGCGGGTGTGACCGCCGCCACCCTCCGCATTGGCCTAGCCCACGGCAGTGTCGTCGGCTTCACGTCCGATGCCGACGGCGCCGCCGCCACCACCCTGGCCCCCCAACGTGCGGCGCAAGCCGAGCTGGATTACCTTGCCTTGGGCGACTGGCACGGCCACAAAATCATCGACCCGCGCACCGCTTACCCCGGCGCGCCCGAACTCACTGGCTTTCGCGACAACGATGCAGGCCAAGCCTTGGTGGTCACCCTCGCCGATCACGCCACCCTGCCCACACTCACCCGCGTGCCCGTGGCCACCACCCAGTGGATTCGCAAAAACCTCGAACTCACCACCGCCGCCGAAGTCAACGCCTTGGCCGACTGGTTCAACGCCATCGACCGCCCCACCCACACACTCGTACGACTCGAACTTCGCGGCGCCTTGCCCTTGGCCGAACTTCAACGCCTTAACGCCCTGCTTGATGCCCAAGCCCACCGCCTGCTTCACCTGCGCCGCCGTGGCCCGGGCATTCACGCCCAACCCACCGACGACGAAATCGACAACCTCGCCAGCGACGGCTATCTGCGCGACGCCGTGGCCCAGCTTCGCGACGCCGCCAACGACCCACACAACACCGACGACGCCCGCGCTGCCGCCGATGCCCTGCACCTGCTTCATCGCCTGCGCACCGAAGCCCAACAGCAGGCCCCGCAACAAAACCAAGCCACCGGAGCCACCGCCTGATGCGCCTGATTAGCATCACCACCCAAGACTTTCGCGGCCTGATCGGCACCACCCACGTGACCTTTGGCCACGGGCTGCACGTTGTGCATGGCCCCAATGAAACCGGCAAGTCCACCTTGTTCGAAGCCATTCAAACCGCACTCACCCTCAAAGCCAAAGTCACCGGTTCCCCGCTCGACCACATCACCTCACGCCATGGCGGCCACCCCGCCGTCACATTGGTTTTTGAACACCACGGCGCCACCCACACCCTCGTTAAACAATTTCAAAAAGCCCGAGGCAGCACCCGACTCGACATCACCCCCGCCTCAGCCGCCACCCAATCCTTCGCGGGCGACGAAGCCGAAGCCCAGCTTCGCACCCTTTTGCAAATGGGCGAACCCGGGCGCGGCGCCCCCAAACCCGAGCAACTGGGCATCTGGCCCTTGCTCTGGTCGCATCAAACCCGCACCCACACCTCGCCCACCCAACACATGTCCCTCGCCGCTCAAGGCACCTTGGGGCAGCGCCTTTCTGAACTTTCAGGATCGGTACTCGCCGGAAGCCAAGGCGACGCCTTGGTCGACGCCGCCCAAGCCGAGCACAATCGCTACTTCACCAAAAGCGGCAAAGAAGCCGCAAGCGGCCCGCTTGCAACCGCCCGCGTCCACGCCCAACAAAGCCATGACGCCGCCCAAGAACTCAACGAACGAGACGCCCAACACGCCAGCACCACACGCCGCTACGCCGAGATTTCTCTTAAACAAACCCAACTCGACGCCCAACGCCCCGCCAAGGTTAAACACGCCAGCCAAACCGCCGAAACCGCCCACGCGGCCATTGCCGCCCAGCAACATGTCGATCGCGCCACACAACAGCTCGAAACCGCCGAACTGCACAAGCAAAATGCCATCGCCCATGTCGCCACGCGTGCCAAGGCCCGAAAGCAAATCACCCAACTCACCACCGCAGCGCAAAGCACGCAAAAAACCGTCCAAGAAACCGCCCACGCCGCCACCCAACACCACACCGCAGAACCCGACCTCACCACCGCTGAAAAAAACGCCACCACCACCCTTGTCCAACACCTCAAACAATCCCGCGCGGCCCGACAACGCGTCGAAACCCTCCGCCAACAAGCCGACGCCCAATGCCTTCAAGCCGCCCTTGCCCAAGCCGAAGCAATCGACACCCAGCGCCGCGACGCCCAGCACAAAGCCAACGCCGAAACCCTCACCTCCAAAATCGCCAAAACCCTCGAAACCCTCACCCGCCACGCCGAAGACACCGCCCTCGAACTCAAAGCCGCCGCCGCCCACGTGCGCATCGAATCACTTGCCTCCAAGCCCAACAATCCCCCCGCCCTCAACCTCAACGGCCACCCCCTCACACTCACCACCCCGCACAATGCCGCAGCCACCGAACCCCTGCACATTGAACTGCCCGATCAACTGCGCATCACCGTCACCCCCGGCGGCGACGAAATTTCCAACCGCCGCGACGCCGCAGCCAATGCCGCCCGCAAACTGGCCCATGCCCTAGAGCAAGCCAACGTCGCCAACGCCCGCGATGCCGCCCAGCGCGTCGCCGAGGCCAAACGTCATGACCTTGCGGCCCGCGAACACGACAAGCTTCTCAAAGTCCACGCCCCCAACGGACTCGACGCCCTGCGCGACAGCCTGCAACAACACGCCCTCAACGACACCCCGCCCAACAACATCGCCGACGTCCTCGCCCAAGCCACCGAGCAAGTCCAAACCCTCGACACCGCCGACCACGCCCTGCGCCTCGCCGAAACCGCCGCCCGCACCCGCCTTCAGGCCCACCGCGACACCGCCCAGCAACTCAACCAAGGCCAAAGCCTCGCCCAAGCCAACGCCCAACGCGCCGACGACGACCTCACCGCCGCCACCACCGAACTCGAAAAAACCATCACCCAAGATGGCCCCGACGACACCCTCGCCCAACACGCCCTCGCCGCCACCCAAAACCACCAAAACACTGCGACCGAAGTCGAAAAAGCCAAAAAGTCTGCCGCCGCCACCCCCGTCGATATTGCCCAAGAAAACCACGACCGCGCCCAACGCACCCTCGACAACCTCGACACCGAAGCCGCCCAACTACGCGACGAACAAATTCGCCTTGAAACCCGTTTGCAAAGCGCCGACCACCTGGGTCTCAATGAACGCCTCGCCGCCGCCAACACCGCCCGCGATCAAGCCCACCGCATCCTGCAAACCGAAAGTCGCCGTGCCCGCGCCGCCAAAACCCTCAGCGACACCCTCAACACCTGCCGCGAGCAAGCTCGCGCCGCACACCTGGCCCCCCTTCAAAAAGAAGTCGCCCAACTGCTCCCCATTCTTTTTCCTGGCGCCGCCTTTCAATTCAACGAATCTTTCGACCTCACCGGCCTCAAACGTCCCCACCACACCCACCACCAAACCGACACCTTCAGCCAGCTCAGCGCCGGCACCCAAGAGCAAGTCGGATTGGTTTTAAGACTCGCCTTGGCCAAAGTGCTCGCCAACGACCAGCCGCTCCCCCTGCTTTTAGACGACACCCTCGTCGCCACCGACGACACCCGCTTCGACCGCATCGCCACCCTTCTCAACCGCTGTTGCCCACCCCTGCAAATCATCCTCGCCACCTGCAACTGGCCCCGACATCGCAGCCTCGGCATCCCCGCCGAAAACGTCATCGATCTTGAATCCATTCGCAATCAAGATTCCTAACCCTAAAACACAAAGAACCCTCTTTTTCGCGACACCCGCAGAAGCCACCCATAAAACACTTGACTTCTAATTAGTTTATAAGTAAAGTATATTGCCCCCTCAACAGCGAGCAAGCAAATGGTCGGAAAATTAGCAAAACAACTCAAAAAAAGAAACGACTTCGACTCGGTCCAACAGGCCGTGACCATCAGCCTCTTGCGCACCAACGACCTTTTTCAGCACCGCTTCGGAAAGCTCTTTCGCGACCACGGCTTAACCCAGCCGCAATACAACATCCTTCGAATTCTCTATGGCGAAGGAAAAAAACTCCCCTCGCTAGAAATCGCAAGCCGCATGATCACCGTCGTTCCTGCAATCACAGGTTTGATTGACAAGCTCGAAACCAAAGGGCTCGTCACGCGAGAACGCTGCGATCAAGATCGCCGTGTCTGTTACATCGCCTTGTCCACAAAAGGAAAAAAGGAAATCGAAAAAATGAAAGAACCCGTCGTGAACATGCACCAACGACTGGTCGGCCACCTAAGCAACAAAGACGCCACGCAATTGTTCGCTTTGCTCGAAAAGCTACGCGATTCAAAAGAACTAGAGCAGCGTCAAGCCTGATTTTTAGGGTAACGCGTTGAGTTCGCTTGCGGACCCAGTCTACCGCGGGCGGTGGCCGCACCGTTTCCCCAAAAGACTTACACCCGAAGATTAAGACTTGACGGTGCACTCAACCACTAAACACCGTTTTTACCTTGGTGTCATACCCCCTCTTTAACAAAAGAAGCCCCATGCCCACCCCGCAAACCCACCCACTGTTTTCTCCTTACGCCATCGGGAGCATCCAACTTAAAAACCGATTTCTCATGGCCCCCATGACACGGTCACGAACAAGCCAACCGGGCGACATCCCCAACGCACTGATGGCCGAGTACTACGCCCAGCGGGCATCTGCCGGGGTCATCATCACCGAGGCGACCCAAATTTCATTGCAAGCAAAGGGATACGCCAAAACACCAGGCATCTACACCCCCGAACAAATCGAAGGCTGGAAACAAGTCACCCACGCCGTTCACAAAGCGGGGTCAAAAATAATCCTTCAACTGTGGCATGTCGGCCGCGTTGGCAGCAAACAAGTCAATGGCATGCAGCCCATTGCCCCCTCGGCGATTCCCGCCAAAGACACCAAGGTCTACATCTTCGACGACGCCAACTCCGATAGCGCCCCCGGCGACGCCACCATGATTCCCACCGACGCGCCTCGTAAAATGACCTCGCAAGACATCGCCCAAGTCATCCAAGAATTTCGCCAGGGCGCCGCCAACGCGATTGAGGCTGGGTTCGACGGGGTCGAAATCCACGGCGCCAACGGATACCTCCTCGATCAATTCTTGCGAAGCAATGCCAACACACGAACAGACACATACGGCGGAAGCCAAGAAAACCGCGTTCGACTTTTGACTGAAGTCACCCAAGCCGTGATCGACGAAATCGGTGCCGAGAAAACCGGCATTCGACTCTCGCCGTTCATTCAATTCAAAGACATGGACGACCCTGAAATTCTCGAAACGATCATGCTCGCAACCCAACAATTAAATGACTTGGGCGCCGCCTACATCCACCTTTGCGAAGCCGACTGGGACGACGCCCCCGAGATTCCCGAATCGTTTCGTCAAGATTTTCGAGCAATTTTCAAAAACACCCTCATCGTCACAGGCAACTACACCCCCGACCGAGCACAAGACATGCTGGCAAAAAAATACGCCGACCTAATTGGTTTTGGCCGAAAATTCCTCACCAACCCCGATTACCCCGCCCGCATCGCCGCCAACGCACCACTCAACGAAATCAGCGACACCCACACCCTCTTCGGCGGCGGCGGAGCACGCGGCTACACCGACTACCCCTTCATGAATAAGCCATAAACAAAGCCGCCGCAACACGCCAGCCTTTAAGCAGACGGACGATAAATTACAGCCGTTCACGCATTTTTGGCATCCATGCCCCCCTTCCGTCATTCCCGCGAAGGCGGGAACCTAGAGTAGTAGTAACCGTTCACAGTATTAAAATCCCAAGGCGAACACGAAGGCTCAAAGGCACGAAGGAAAGCGAAGCATGAACAGCCAAGTCGCCAAGGAAGGCAGGGACTGTTGGGACTGTCGGGTTAAAGAGACACTTTCTGAGGAGCGCTTCTCAATCGCTTTGACTTAATTTCCTCACGCATACCAAGGCTGAAAAATAACGTTTTAAATTTTATTTTTTGCCTTCCTTGGCTCCCTCACTTGTCCCCTTGGCGGTTAAATTTCCTTGTAACCGTTCACAGCTTTAAAATCCCAAGGCAAGCACAAAGTCGCGAAGGCGCGTAACAATTCACGGTTTTTGTTCGAGGATGTATCGCGAAGAAGCTTTACGCCAAGACGCCAAGACGCGGAGACGCCAAGAAAGGCAGGGAATAAACTTGACGGCTTCTTAATCTTTTCGCTCAGCCCCCGATTCACCCAAACGCCTTTGCTTGAAGAAACGGCTGTAAAGCGTCGCGATTGCCTTACGTGTCACTTCAAAAAGAGCCTCTCCACCTGGCGCTGAATATCGCACGCATGCCAAAGAGCAAAAGTGTTCTTGT
>JAZGFZ010000211.1:0-12194 GCA_036480015.1 Algisphaera sp.
AGGCGTGCCCGCCCTGAAGCACACGGTCGATCACCTCTGCTTGATGTCCCTGAAAAGCAGTGTGGCCAAAAGTTTCTTTAAGAACGGTGGTGGGCAGCATTAAGCCGAGTCAATCAAAAGGGGGACAAAGGAAAAAGAGCGCATTGGACCCGAAGGGTACCCTCGAAAGGGATTGAAATGAGGGCCCCTCGGGGCGGTACAATTCGCATTATGGCTTCCACCTCCAAAGAGCGTTTTGTCCACCTGCACCTGCACAGCCAATACAGCCTGCTCGATGGTGCCAATCGTCTTGATAGGTTGGTGAAGCGGGTCAAAGAGTTGGGTATGGATTCTGTGGCCGTTACTGACCACGGGAACCTTCACAACGCGGTGGAGTTTTACAATCTCGCTAAAAAAGAAGGCATCAAGCCCATTTTGGGCATCGAGGCTTATGTTGCCCCCGACGTAAATGGTCGGTCTTCTGACCGCACGTTTAAGGAATACACCGGTGTCAGCGATGGCGGATTTCACTTGGTGCTTTTGGCCGAAACACAAGAAGGCTGGGCCAACCTTCTCAAACTGTCGTCCGACGCCTACCTCAAAGGGTTTTATTTCAAGCCCCGAATGGACAAAAGCACACTCGAAAAATGGGGCAAGGGGCTGATCGCCATCAATGGACACTTGGGTTCATCGCTGGCCCACCATTTGGTGCAATATCACAACACCCAAGATGAACTTCATTACGAGCGGGCCAAGGCCGAAGCGCAGTGGCACGCCAAGGTGTTTAAGCCCAATGCCAAGGGTGAGCCATCATTTTATTTGGAAATGCAGCACCACACCGAGAAGCTGCAGCGTGATCTGAATCCACACACGGCCCGCTTGGCAAAAGAGCTTGATTTGCCACTGGTGTGTGACAATGACGCCCACTTTTTAACAAACGACGACTGGGATGCGCACGACACACTGTGTTGCATTTCGATGGGGAAAATAAAAACCGACGAAAAGCGTATGCGCTATCCACGCGATTTGTATGTGAAAAGCCCACAAGAAATGTGGTCCCATTTTGGCGACGAGCACCCCGAAGCGGTTGAAAACACAGTCAAAATCGCCGACCGCTGCAATGTAGAGATCGACTTTTCAGCCAATCACGCCCCTGTGGTGCGCATCGAAACCGACTTGCCGAGCCTTCCCAGTGATGCGGAGGGCGCCAAAAAAGTCATCGAAGAATTTAGCGCAGGGTGCGACCATGAAGAAGGCAGTACCGCGTGGATGCGCACCTTTTGTGGCACCCTTCGCGTGTTTCCGTTCGACAGTGAAAACGACACCGACAGTGAAGACGATTTAAAGGTGCAATGCGATGGCGCATTGCGACTACTCACCGAAGCAGGTGCCATTTGGCGTTATGGCCGAAGCAAAATCAATGAAGCCATTCGCAAGCGCATTGAGCGCGAGCTTCAGGTGCTAAAAGACAAGCTCATTAGTGCTTATTTCATCATTGTGTGGGATTTCACCAACGAAGCGCGGCGGCGCGAAATCCCGGTGTTGGCACGTGGCTCGGGCGTGGGCACGATGACGGGGTTTTGCTTGGGTTTAAGCAACGCTTGCCCCGTTCATTACGGCTTGCTGTTCGAGCGATTCACTGACCCTGACCGCACCGAATACCCCGATATTGATATCGACATGTGCCAAGACGGCCGGGGCGATTTGATCAAATTCGTGCGTGAGAAGTACGGCCACGTCGCACAAATTATTACGTTTGGAACCCTCAAGGCCCGCGCGGCGATTCGCGATGTGGGCCGCGTGCACGACGTGTCACTCGCCGACGTGGACAAAATGTGCAAGCTCATTGGCGATGGTTTGTCGACCACCCTCACCAGCGCGTGGGACGAAAACAGCGAGCTTCGCGAGCTTTGCGGTAGTCAGCCGCAACTTCAAGCAACCTACGACACCGCCCGCCGGCTCGAAGGCTTGGCCCGACATGCGGGGGTTCACGCGGCGGGTGTCATTGTGGCGACGCAGCCACTGGACAACATTGTGCCGTTGTATCGCTCAGGGGGCAGCAAAAAAGGCGCCGAAGAAGTCATTTGCACCCAGTGGGATGGGCCCACCTGCGAAAGCGTGGGACTGCTCAAGATGGACTTTTTGGGGTTGCGCACGCTTTCGATTATTGAGCGTGGCAAACTGCTGGTTCAGCAAAGCCTCGAGCCAAAAGTCATTCAAGCAGCCGTGACAGAACCCGGCAAAGACGCCCCCGCCGACGCCTTGGACCTTGAGCGGCTGACTTACGACGATCCGCGGGTTTTAAAACTTTTTGCGCGAGGCGAAACTGCCGGTGTGTTTCAATTTGAATCGGGCGGCATGCGCAACTTGCTGATGGCCATGAAGCCCGACCGGCTTGAAGATTTGATTGCGGCGAATGCCCTCTATCGGCCTGGCCCCATGGAGCTGATCCCCAATTACAACGCCCGCAAGCATGGCACCGAGCAAACGCCCAAGGTGCATGAAATTGTGGATCGCCTCACCGCCGAAACCCACGGCATCATGGTCTATCAAGAGCAGATCATGCAGGTGCTTAACGAACTGGGCGGCATCCCGCTTCGCGAGGCGTACACCATTATTAAGGCGATTAGTAAAAAGAAAGAAAAAACAATCAATGCCGCGCGGGCCGACTTTGTTAAAGGTGCCGACAGCCGCGGTGTGGACGAAAAGAAATCAGGCGAGCTTTTTGATCTTATTTTGAAGTTTGCCGGCTACGGTTTTAACAAATCGCACTCCACAGGCTACGCCATTGTGGCGTACCAAACGGCCTATTTAAAAACACACTTCCCCATTCATTACATGGCGGGCGTTCTTACTTATGAATCGGTTAACACCGACAAAGTGGTGGAATACATCGACGCGTGCAAGCAATTGCGATTGCCCGGCGGTGGACGCGGCGTTGAAGTTAAGCCGCCTGACATCAATTTGTCCGACGTGGCCTTTACCGTGGTTTATGGCCCCGACGAGAAACGAACCGCCAACACAGGGCACATTCGCTTTGGCTTGTCGGCGGTGAAGGGCGTGGGCGAAAAAGCGATGACCAGCGTGATTGGCGACCGCGCAAAAAATGGCCCCTTCAAAGGCCTGTATGACTTTTGTGAAAGGGTCGACCTTCGAGCCTGCAATAAATCGACTTTAGAGGCGCTTATTAAGTGCGGCGCGTTTGACTCGATGTACAGCATTGAGCAACGTGCGGCACTCATCGCCGCCATGGAAGGCGCCATGAAAGGCGGCCAACGAGCCGCCGCCGACAAGGCCTCGGGGCAAATGGGCATGTTTGGCATGGGCTTGGCAGCCGAAGATGAATCTGCCGATGCCCCGCCCTCAGCCGAGCCTGATTTGCCCAGCTGCACAGAATGGACCAAAAAGGAAACGCTTGATTTTGAAAAAGCAGTGATGGGGCTTTATGCCAGCAGTCACCCTTTGCAAGATCACGCCCAAGACCTCGCGCAGTTCAGCATGGCCACCATCGAAGAGGTGTACAGCCTGCCTGCCAATCAAGAAATAATCATTGGCGGCATGCTGAGTCGGGTGCGGCCCACGCTGGTTAAAAACGGCCGTTCGGCAGGTTCGAAAATGGCCATACTCACCCTAGAAGACACCCGAGGCAACAAAGTGGACGCCGTGTGTTTCGCCGAAACCTACGCCACCAATGCCAACTTTTTAGAAACCGACGCCGTGGTGTTTTTAAAAGGCAAAGTGGATCGCCGACGTGAAGAACCCAACATCATCGTCGATCGCGTGATTCCCATCACCGAAGCACGGGCGGCCCTTACACGCACCATTCGGGTGATCGTTGAAGATGAGCCGGGGTCTGACTTCAGCGACTCCTCAAAGGGGCAGCTCAACCAATTACGCGAGGTATTGCGGCAAGGTGCACAACGCGCACGCGGCTCTTCCTCAGCTCAAGTGCTTTTAGAACTTCATCAAGACGAAACAGCCGTGGAGCTTCGGCTTAATGGCCTTAATGTGGCGGCCGATGAGTTGTTGATCGAGGGCATTCAAACCGTGATGGGTAAATTGCCCGGCCGCGCCGCACGATGCGAGCTTATGGGGGCGCCCAAAATCAACCGCCACAAAAGTGTGGAACGTCATGGCGAGGTCAAACGTGAAGGCGAATTGGTTTTTGCCATGCACGACGATGGCGGGCAATCGATCGACCGGTACTAATTTGAGCGCGATCGAGAAAGCGGCTTGGCTTCAACCCTTTGCGATATGGCCCAACGTCTCGAAGGTTGTTTTGAGTGTGGGGTATAGCGATTGATACACCGCCATGCGTTTGGCATAGGCGCGCTTGGCGGCGAGGTTGGGTTTACGCACCGAGATTTCCTTCACGATGGACTGGCATGCCGCTGGCGCCGTTTTCCACACCCCCACGCCCACACCCGCAAGAAGGGCGGCGCCAAAGGCGGGGCCTTGGGTGCTATTAACCTGAGCCACAGGTTTTCCATAAATATCAGCCTGAAGTTGGCGCCAAAAGGCGCTTTGGGCTCCACCGCCCGTCAGGCGAAGGGTTCGCATCGGCAAACCCATTTCAGCGAAAATGCGAACTTGCTCGGCCATGCCATAGGTGACGCCTTCAAGTAACGAACGGGTCATTTCGGCTTGGCCGTGACGGGTGGTTAAACCCACCCACGCACCGCGGGCGTTGGGGTCGGGGTGGGGGCAGCGTTCGCCTGTGAGATAAGGCAAAAAGTAAAGGCCGTCGCTTCCTGCGGGGGCTTTTTTGGCTTCGGTCATTAACCCAGAAAAAGATTCTCTTGGGCGCAGTGCATCGCGATACCACTGAAGGCTTCCGGCGGCACTCAGCATGCAACCAAACACACACCATTTTCCGTCGATGGCCGAGCACATGGTGTGCACACGGCCTTTGGGGTCATAAACCGGCTCGTCGGCGTGGGCGTACACAACACCACTGGTTCCCAGCGATGCGTTGACTTGCCCGCGCCGAACAATGCCATTGCCCACGGCTCCGGCCGCATTGTCCGCAGCGCCCCCCACCACCGGCGTACCTTTTTGAAGACCCAGTGCTTTTGCGCCCGCAGCATGTAGCACGCCGGTGATTTCATGTGATTCCACAGAATGCGGAAAAAGTTCGCGGTCGAGTTTGAGTAAATCCAAAAGTGTTTGGTTGTATTTTCGTTTTTTAACGTCAAACAAAAGCAAGCCCGAGGCATCGCTTACGTCGGTGGCGTAATCCCCTGTAAGGCAAAGCCGAATGTAATCTTTGGGCAAAAGAACATGCTGCGTTTGTTTCCAAATACGTTTTTCATGTTGGCGTACCCAAAGTATTTTTGGAGCGGTAAAACCGGTGAGTGCCGGATTGCCCACCATGCGAATGAGTTTTTTTTGGCCGCCAGCGGCCTGGGTGATGGTCTTGCATTGTGCGGTGGTGCGTTGGTCATTCCAGAGCAGCGCTGGCCGCAAAGGTGAGAGGTCGCCTTTTACGCCCAAAAACACACTGCCGTGCATTTGCCCTGAGAGCCCCACCCCTGCGACTTGATTTCCTGCGATCCCCGAAGCCTTGAGGGCCATGCGTGTGGCTTTTTTAACCGCCGACCACCATTGCGTGGGGTTTTGCTCGCTAAATCCGGCTTTTGGCGTTTGGCAGGTGTGGCCAGCATGACCTGTGGCCAATACCTTGCCACGGGTGTTACAAATCAAGGCTTTGGTGCCTGAAGTGCCAATGTCGATGCCCAGAAAATACGCCATGGTTCAAACTCCGTGAATAAGAAAGCCTCACTGTATTCTTTAAGGATGTCGGCCGAACAGCTAAGATGGTGCTTGCAAAATGGACAAATACTTTTTTTGATGGAGATGTAACAATGCCTTTTGGAATGAATCGATCTGGCGGTGGTTTGGGTGGCGTGTTTGGCGGCGGGCGACGTCGCGGCGGAGGCGGCATGGGCGCTCTTAAAATTCGCTTGGCCATTGGTGCCGTCATCGCGCTGGTGGTGCTGGTGAGCTACTTCATGAACACCTCGGTGAACCCGGTGACGGGGCAAAAACAGCATGTGGGCGGGATTAGCGAAGGCCAAGAAATTCAAATGGGGCTTGCCAGCATGGGGCAGATGGCCGGTGAGTTTGGTGGCGAGTCGCAAAGCCCTGAAGCCCGGGCCGTGGTGGACCGGGTGGGCCGCCGCCTTTTGGATGTGGTTGACGACGTGTATCCCAACGGCACGATTCCATGGAAGTTCAGCTTTACGTTGCTCGAAGACGACCAAACGGTCAACGCCTTTGCACTGCCTGGCGGGCCAACATTTATCACTGAGGCTTTATTCAAGCGCCTTGAAACCGAAGGCCAGCTGGCGGGTGTGTTGGGCCATGAAATTGGCCATGTGATTCATCGCCATGGCATGGAACGCATGGCCAAAGGCAAATTGCTTCAAGGCTTGGTGGGCGCGGCCACGGTGGCATCAGGCGACATGGGCGCAGGACAAATTTTAGCGGTGGTGGGCAACACCAAAATGATGAAGTATGGCCGCGCCGATGAGCTGGAATGTGATGCCGAAGGCATCAAGCTCATGGTGAAGGCCGGATACGACCCACGATCCATGATCGGCGTGATGGACATTCTTAAAGAAGCCTCAGGTGGGGCGAGCAAAACCCCCGAATGGCAGTCCAGCCACCCGCACCCTGAGAATCGGGCCGAGAAAATTGATGAAATCATCGCCGCCGAATACCCCAACGGGCTGCCAAGCGGTTTGGAGCGATAGCACCCGTTCACGTTTTTTTGCGGTGTAGGCGACCATGTTCGCACGTGACATTCCAAGAGAAACACGAAAACGTGAAGGGGCTGAGGGATTGAGGGGCTCAGGGGTTGAGTGAAAAACAGGTGGAAAAAGGCAAGTGGGGCGTTCGTTCCCACGTCCGCCCTCCGTCATTCCCGCGAAGGCGGGAATCCAGCGTGTGGAATTGGATCCCCGCCTTCGCGTTCAAATCCACGGGGAATGCACCTGCGCAACCCCTGCAAGTGTCATAATCGGACTGCTTTAACGCAAGATCCTTTTTCTAAGGATTGAACGTTTGCAGCGCCTTGGCTTGAAACGAATACTTGGGGCACGCGATAGATCAAAGTTGCTCTGCGCCGCTTTTAATATTCCTTCTCCTAATGGAAAACACGCCATGTTCCAGGCCAGCCGTCGATTCACCTCTTTAACATCTGTTCTTTTAGCTTGTCTTTTTGCCGCACCCGCTTTGGGCGGCGGTAGTGAGCCTTGGCCGCCCGTCACGCCTGTGTCGCCAGGCGGCGGTGGCGGCCCAAGCGTGCCGGTGGTGGCTCCCGACCCGGTTTATGTGGATTTGGAACTGTTGCTGTTGGTGGATGTGTCTGACAGTGTTGATGAACAAGAATATGCATTGCAGGTGGGGGGGTACATTGAGGCTTTCGGAGATCCAGAAATACGGGAAGCGCTGCTGTCGCTTGAAGGCGTGGCGGTGAAAATGCTTCTGTGGTCGTCAACCCAACAACGTTGGTCAACAAGTTGGGTTCATATTCAAGCTGAATCAGATTGTGAAGATCTTATCAATCACATGACCTATCTCAGTGTGTCTCGACCCTTCAGTCACAACACCGTTATGTCTGAAGCCATTCGTTCTGGGTTATGGGAGTTGTCTCACAATGCGTTCGAATCACCTCGCCAAGTCATTGATGTGTCAGGTGACGGTATTTGTGACAATTTCTTGTATTACAAAGATGCAGAGCCCGACGCTGTCCCCAATATCGACTATGGTCCAGTGAAGTGGGATGACGTGAAAACACGCCGGCTCAGCACCACCACCATCAATGGGATTTCAGTGGGTAATGAGCCCGGCTTGGCTCAATGGTATGCTTCTGAAGTGGCCCAAGGTGAAGGAAGTTTTTCCATGCACGCCAATAACTTTGCCGACTTTTCTGCGGGTATTAAGCGAAAGTTAATCCATGAAATCACGGCCATTCCAGTGAGCTACGACTGATTGACCGCGGTTAAAACATGTCATCTAAGACCGGCCTCCGTCACATGACGGCAGGCCGGTCTTTTTTTACCCCTCCTTGTTGGCAGTTGATTTACGCCGCTTGCGCAAATTGAATGCCCGATACCACCACCATGCTTGGAAATGGCAGAGGCCGAGCCATGCCCCCCGCAGGTGGGCGAGGGTGTGGCGAGGCATTGTCGGTGAGGCGAAGCACATGACCTTGAGGCTTGGGTCGTGTGACCCGCACCAGCGCGATGCCTTGGATCACAAAAAACAACACCGTGGCGACGGCAATGGCCAACGCCAGGGTGGTGGGCGATGCGGTTGCAGCCCAAGGGCTCAGAGCAAGCGATGCAATGCTAAAAACATTCAGCCAGCCGCTGCCCAGCCCCGCAGGCACCACGGCCATCGAGCGAGCATCACCCGACGGAGTGTTGCCTGGCCCCGCTGCGCCGCCATGCATGCCACCCAGCGTGGCGCCCTCGGGCTCGTCGGCGGGGGCCACGTCATTCGATGTCTCTTCCATGAGAAAATCGTTCGAAGGAACCATCACAGCATCAAGTTGAGCGGCACCGCCAAGGGTGGTCACCGGTACCCAGGGTGATTCGATCGTGTCGGATGATGCATTGCCCTGTGAATCAGCCGCCGCCGCGGCCACCAATGCGGGAAGCGCATCGGCTTCGTCGGTGATCGTCCACCGCACCGTGGGTGAACCTGCGACAAAAGGCTCTGCGCTTCGGCAGCCCGCGGCCGAAAAAGTGGCCACCACCACAGCCAAGGCGGCCACCAACCAGCATGCGGCTTCACGGTCACTCGTCATCGCACAGTCCTTCGCTTGATCTTGCCTATGCTGCCGGCTTAAAAACGTTCTAAGTCATGGTGCAGCAGGCGAGTCATCGGAGCGGTGGAGCGTGGGGCAACAACCCAAGGGCTGATTGGATTTATCGGACAGCACGCGACACGCCAAGCCGTCGCCCATGCGTTAGCGCAATGGCAATGGCGTCGGCGACGTCAGGCGGACTGGGCGGTTGGGCCAAGCCGCATTGAGCTTGCACGGCCAGTTGAATTTGCTCTTTGGTGGCATGGCCATTGCCCGTGATTGATTTTTTAACCTCGGTGGCTGCCAGCGATTGCACGGCCAGCCCCGCCGCGGCGGCACACTGCAAAATGACCCCCCGAGCGTGGCCCATCAAAATGGCCGTGCGTGGGTGGGCGTAGTGGGCATAAAGCTGCTCCACCGCGACCTGTTGCGGGACATGCTCCGCGATGAGTTCTGATAAATCGGTGTGAAGCTGCCCGAGTCGTTCTTCAAGTGGACGTTTGGGGTTAAAACGAAAAACCCCAGCTTCGACCAGAACGGGCTCTAGGGCACCGCGTTTTAAATCCATCAGTGCGTAACCGGTGATTTGCAAGCCGGGATCAATCCCCAGCACGCGAACTGCGGCAGAGGAAGACGCATCAAGTTGGGGCGAACGTGGGTCAGTCATGGGTTTGTTTGTGAGAATATGCAAAATGAAAAACGGCAACCGCAACGATGCGCATAATGCGAAGTCTACTTGCGCATCTCGCGCAGGAATAGATTTTGTTTTTGTTCGGAGGAATTCGTTTGGCCCGCCGCAAGTCTGCCCCCCCGCCTTCACCGGCGAACGATGTTGAACCCGTTGCCTTGAGTGCTGCCGCACAATCGCGCTATCTCAACTACTCACTGTCGGTGATTACCAGTCGGGCGCTGCCCGATGTGCGTGACGGGCTTAAGCCTGTGCAACGCCGCATTCTTTACACCATGTGGCAAGAGCGGCTTTTTCCTGATGCCAAGCCGCGCAAGTGCGCGGGTGTGGTGGGCAGTGCCTTGCGCGACTATCACCCCCACGGTGACGGCGCGTTGTACGACGCCTTGGTGCGGTTGGCCCAGCCTTGGGTCATGCGTCATCGCTTGGTGGATGGTCACGGCAACTTTGGCAGCATCGACGGCGACAATGCCGCGGCCTACCGATACACCGAGTGTCGGTTGGCCCCTATTTCACCTTCACTATTAGACGACATCAACCGCGACGTGGTGGATGTACGGCCCAATTACGACAACACCAAAACCGAGCCGGTGGTGCTTCCGGCACGCTTGCCGCTTCTTTTGGTCAATGGCAGCAGCGGCATTGCCGTGGGCATGGCCACCAACATTCCGCCTCACAATTTGGGCGAAACGGTGCGGGCTTGCTTAAAGCTTTTGGCCGACCCTGACATCAAAGACTTTCAGTTGGTGGCAAACGATGCCGTGCGCGGCCCCGACTTTCCCACCGGCGGCATATTGATCACCAGCAAAGAGGCGCTGCGTGAGATTTACAAAACCGGCAGTGGCACACTCAAAGTGCGCGGCACCGTTGAAGCGGGAGTGCCCGAAGGACGTTCTAAATCAGACAAGCTCATCATCACCGCCGTGCCTTATGGCGTAAACAAAGCCAGCTTGGTTGAGCAAATCGCCACCTTGGTCATCGACCGCAAGTTGCCGCTTTTAACGGACGTGCAAGACATTTCAGCCGATGATTTGCGTATCGAGCTCACCCTTAAAGCTGATGCGGATGCCGACAAAGTGCTGGCCTATCTTTACAAAAACACGCAGCTGCAAACGAATTTCAGCGTCAACCTAACGTGCTTGATTCCCACTGAAAACCCAGAAGTGGCCGCGCCTGCACGGCTGGGGCTTAAAGAAATTCTCTGGCACTTTTTGCACTTTCGCCTTTCGGTCATCACACGCCGCTTAGAACACGAGTTGGCAGGTCTCGAAAAGCGGATTCATATTCTCGAAGGCTTTGCGCTTATTTTCGATGCGCTCGACGAGATCATTAAGATCATTCGCGCGAGCAACGGAAAAGCAGATGCCGCTACGAAAATCATGAAGCGTTTCAAGCAATTGGATGGCGTTCAAACAGAAGCTATCTTAGAACTCAAGCTTTACCGTTTGGCCAAGCTTGAAATCAACTTGGTCACCGATGAATTAAAGGCCAAGAAAAAACGGGCCAATGCCATTAAGAAGTTGCTTAAAGATGACGCCAACGACACCACCGGCGGCGGACGGTGGGGGATTGTGCGAGATGAACTTAAAGAAGTGCTCGGCACGCACGGTAAAGGCGATCGATCCAAGCGCCTCACCACCATCGAAGACGTGGGTGAAGAAATTACTTATGCCGCCGAAGATTTCATCATTGCCGAAGATTGCCACGTGCTGGTGACCGCCGACGGCTGGGTGAAGCGTCAACGTGAAATCAAAGATCCCGCAAAAAGTCGCTTGCGCGAAGGCGATCGCGTGTTGGCCTGTGTGGGTGGCAGCACCCGCACCACGGTGGGCTTCTTTTCAAACTTGGGTGTGTGCTACACCGCCCGGTTCATCGATATACCTGCCAGCACGGGTTATGGAGAGCCCATTCAAAAACTGTTTAAGTTGAAAGACGGCGAGAAAATCATCGCAGCGCTAAGTTTTGATTCGCGCACACTTCTTCACGGTGAAGAATCGTTGGTTGAAGACACGAAAAACCCTGATGTGTGTCCTTATGTGCATGGGCTTGCCGCCACCAGCGACGGCTATGCCCTGCGATTTGGTTTGGCGGGATTGGCCGAGGTCAGTAATCGCTCGGGCCGTAAATTTGCCCGGCCTAAAAAAGAGCAATTTGTGGTGGGTTTTTCACCTGTCACCGGCGACGAGAAAATTTTGGCCGTCACCGCCCATTGCCGCGCCATGGTCTGTCGCGTTGATTCAGTGAACTATTTGGGTAACCCAGGGAAAGGTGTCCAACTCATCAAGCTTGGAACGCTCGACAAACTGCTGGGCTTTAAAGCCAGCAGCGGCGACCGCGATCTTCTACTGGTTGAAACCAACCGTGGCGCCCAAAAAACCATTTCCACAGCCAAATACAAAGTCACCGGACGCGGGGGCAAAGGCGTTGAAATTCAGAAAAACGGCAAAATTTCAAAAATCATTCTCGAAGACATTGAGCCCCCTGCTCTTGAGGGGGATTCATAATGCACCCTGTTTTTACATCCGCAGACCGACGTTCCCAAATGCTAAGATTAAGCCAACGGTTTCCAGTGGACTTGCCTACGCTGCGGTTCGATCATCGTTTTTGTTTTCTTGGTTCAACTCAAATTCTTTTTGTTCTTTCTTCTTGGCGCCTTGGCGTCTTGGCATCTTGGCGTGATTGCTTTTTTGCCACAAAACAAGGCGCCATACG
>JAZGFZ010000212.1:0-11987 GCA_036480015.1 Algisphaera sp.
GAAGATTTGAGCCAACTGATTTATGACCTGAAGCGAAGCAACCCAAACGCTAGGGTGTCGGTGAAGTTGGTGTCGGAGGTGGGCGTGGGCACGGTGGCTGCTGGGGTAAGCAAGGCCAAGGCCGATCATATTTTGATTAGCGGCCATGATGGCGGCACGGGCGCTTCGCCATTAACCAGTGTGAAGCATGCAGGCCTGCCTTGGGAATTGGGCGTGGCCGAAACCCATCAAACCTTGGTGATGAATGACCTGCGCAGCCGGGTGCGTATTGAAACCGATGGCGGGTTTAAAACCGGACGCGACGTGGTGATTGCCGCGTGCTTGGGTGCCGAAGAGTTTGGTTTTTCCACGGCCCCATTGGTCACACTGGGTTGCATCATGATGCGTAAGTGTCACCTGAACACTTGTCCGGTGGGCATTTGTACCCAAGACGCCGACTTGCGGGCCAAGTTCAAAGGCACGCCTGAGAGTGTGATTAACTATCTGTTTTTGGTGGCCGAAGAGGCGCGGCGTTACATGGCGCAAATTGGCGTGCGAACCATTGATGAATTGATTGGCCGCACGGAACTTCTTGAAACCCGCAAGGCGATTGCCCATTGGAAATCTGACGGGCTTGATCTCACGCCCTTGTTGATGCCCGCTCAAAAACCACACGACAAAGTGGGGGTTCGCAAGCTTATTGCTCAAGAGCATGGGATAGAAGACCATTTTGATCACGCGCTGATTGAAGCGGCCCAACCTGCACTGGAACGCGGTGAATCGGTTGCCGTAACGTTACCGGTGTGCAACTTGGACCGCGCTGTGGGCACGATGTTGAGCCACCATGTGAGCAAAATCCACGGCGCTTCTGGATTGCCAGACGACACCGTGATGGTGAACCTTGCAGGATCTGCGGGCCAAAGTTTGGGTGCGTGGTTGGCCAAGGGCATTACCTTGAAACTCACCGGCGACACCAATGACTATGTGGGCAAGGGTTTGTCGGGCGGAAAAATCGTGGTGCGACCTTCAGACCAAGCCCCGTTTGTGGCCGAAGAAAATGTCATTGCGGGCAACGTGGCACTGTATGGAGCAACCTCGGGCGAGCTTTACCTTCGCGGTATTGCGGCCGAACGTTTTTGTGTTCGTAACTCGGGCGCCTTGGCGGTGGTCGAGGGCGTGGGTGACCACGGCTGCGAATACATGACCGGAGGCCGTTGTGTGGTGCTGGGTGAAACGGGCCGCAACTTTGCCGCAGGCATGTCAGGCGGTATTGCTTACATTTACGATCCTGCGGGTGTTTTCCCCGATCGTTGCAACCAAGCCATGATTGAATTGGAGGCCGTTGATGACACGGAAGATGTGCAAGAACTTGTACTGCTGTTGACCAACCATGTTGAGTTGACGGGGTCATCTGTGGCCGAGAAAATTTTGAAAGACTGGGACACCACCCGAGCTCATTTTGTAAAGGTGATGCCTGTGGATTACAAACGCGTGTTGCTTGCTCAAAAAGAAGCCTTTGGTCTTGCCGAAGACGAAGCGATAGAAGAAGAATCAGAAGTGGGCCACGGGTAAATGTTGGGCCGTGGTTCAGGGATTTAAATCCCTGAACTTTTTCGTGTTTGCATTGTTTGTATTACTGCATGGATTGATGGAAACGTTATGGGTAAGCCCACTGGATTTCAGGAATACGCTCGTGACCCGATGCCCGCCCGTGACCCACGGGTGCGGATCACAGATTTCTACGAAATTTACGAACGACACGAAGAGCATGTGCTGAAAGAACAGGGGGCTCGCTGCATGGATTGCGGCGTGCCGTTTTGCCAAAGCCACACGGGCTGTCCGCTTGACAACATGATCCCCGAGTGGAATGACTTGGTTTATCAAGACCGTTGGCAAGAGGCTTATGAGCGACTGATTAAAACCAATAATTTTCCTGAGTTCACGGGGCGTATTTGCCCCGCGCCTTGCGAAAGCGCGTGTGTGTTGGGCATCACCGATCCGTCGGTGACCATCAAGAGCATTGAGTGCGCTATTATTGACCGCGCTTTTGATGAAGGCTGGGTCGTGCCGCGTGTGCCGGCGGTGCGCACGGGCAAAACCGTGGCCATTGTGGGGTCGGGGCCCGCGGGCTTGGCGGCTGCCGACCAATTGAATCAAGCGGGACACACGGTGACGGTGTTTGAACGCGACGATCGCATTGGGGGGCTTTTGATGTATGGCGTGCCAAACATGAAGCTCGACAAAGGAGTTGTGCAGCGCCGTGTGGATTTGTTGGCTTCTGAAGGGGTGGTTTTTAAACCCAATCACAACATTGCCGGGCCTGACGGGCCTGCGCTTTCGGCCCATGGCACAGCAGGCGATGCACAGGTTATTGACGCCAAAACCTTAACCGGCGATTTTGATGCGGTGTTGTTGGCTTGTGGTGCTTTGACACCACGCGACTTGGGCAAGTTGCCGGGGCGTGAATTGGCGGGCATTCATCCTGCGATGGCGTACTTGCACCCTGCGACGAAAAGTTTTCTTGATTCAAACTTTTCTGATGGCGAGTGCATTAGCGCCAAAGATCAGCATGTGATCGTGATTGGAGGCGGCGACACCGGCACCGATTGCATCGGAACGGCCATTCGCCAAGGTTGCCGCAGTGTGACCAACATCACCCGCCGCACGCGCGAACCTGATGAACGCGACGAAGACCATCCATGGCCAGGGCCCAGCGGCACGTTTTACGTTGACTATGGCCACGCCGAAGGTCAAGAAAAGTTTGATCGCGATCCACGTGCGTATGGCATTTTGCCCAAAGCCTTCATTGGCAATGATGCAGGCCGTGTGACGGCGGTTGAAATTGAACATTTGGATTGGAATCGTGATGCGGCAGGCAAGTGGGTTTCAACACCCACGAGAAAAATAGAGCGTATGCCGGCCGATTTGGTGTTTATGGCCATTGGTTTTACAGGCCATGATGCCCCGGGTTTGGTGGAGCGGTTGGGCCTAACCACCGAGCGTGGCGCGGTGCCTTCGAGGAATTTGTCTAAAAATTCTTCGGGGGATTCTTCAGGCGGCGGGTTTAAAACGGCGGCGGACAATGTGTTTGTTGCAGGTGATATGCGTCGTGGTGCGTCACTGATTGTGTGGGCCATTGCCGAGGGACGCGGTGCGGCCCGGGCCATTGACGAACATCTTATGGGGGCCTCTTCTTTGCCCGCTCCAAGGGTTTGAGTGGTGCGCTAGAATGGTAACCATTTGCGGGTTTTTGACCACCCTCCTTGAAGCCAATGCCTACGCCGAAAAACCTCAAAGCAGAACACGAAGTTGCGAAGGCACAAAGGCACAAAGGCACGAAGAAAACAAACAACTGTTTACTGATTTTCAAGAGGATGCTTGTGGATAACGTAAAGGAAATTTAACCGCCAAGGGGGCAAGCGAGGGAGCCAAGGAAGGCAAAAAAGAAAATTAAAAACGTTGTTTTTCAGCCTTGGTATGCGTGCGGAAATTAAGTCAAGGCGATTGAGAAGCGACCCTCAGAAAGCGTCTCTTTAACCCAACTGGCCCGGCAGTCCTTACAGTCTCTGCCTTCCTTGGCGTTCTTGGCGACTTGGCTGTTCATGCTTCGCTTTCCTTCGTGCCTTTGAGCCTTCGGGCCTTCGTGTTCGCCTTGGGATTTTAATATGGTGAACGGTTACCTAGAATGAGGGAGCGATGGCGGGGGCGGGGCTGTTGAAAAACGTGTGGGTGTTGTCGTTTTGCGCGAAGTTTGAGGGCTGCGAAGCAGATGGGCTCTTAGACCGTGTATGAGAACCCTGTCTGGCTTGGCCCGTCCAGCGAACCGGTCGAGCTGCTTCGATCTCCTTGTCAGCCAGTCCGCTGAATCGTGCTCGGGCCGACGACAGACTTCTCATACACGCTCTTAGGCGTAAAGCTCGCCCTTTCGGGCGTTTAAGGGGTTGTTTGCCCACGTTTGTTTTTGGAGAGAGGCTTTCCCTTAACCCAAGGGGCAGGACGGCCGATAGCGATCAGGTCGCGTGCGCGGCGTGTTTTCGGAGCGGCGTGTTGCTGGTTCGAAAGCGGATTGATCCCCATCCCTGATTTCAGCCACTGCCATGATTCAGAACCAGTTCCAATCTGATGAATTTCGCCGGTCCCGCAAAATTAAGGTGGGCCAGGCAACTCGAAAACGCATGAGCCGTTTGGCTGTGGTTGCGTTGCTGGGCAACGTGCTGGTGGTGGTGCCGGGCGTGCCTGCATTGATGGCGATTTTGGGTTTGAAGGCACGGGGCGACATTAAACAGTCGCCGCTTTTGATGCGCGGCATACCGGTGGCATGGGTGGCTGTGATGCTTGGCGTGGTGCTTACGTTGGCCCAGGCGGGCGCGGGATATGTGGCCTACAAACAATTTGATATGTCTCGCCGGGGCGCGGCCTTGGCACTGTCTCACGGTTTATCGGGGAATGTTGAAAGCTTTGTTGATGCCTTTACAGATGAAGGCGAGCGGGTTCAACGTGAAATTGCAGCAGAGGTTTTTCTGGGCGAAGCATCGCTTCGTTTTGGTGATCTTGCATCGGTACGGCCAGTGTCGGCTGGCGTGTGGTCCCCTGAAAACTTGCGCATGTTGTTGATTGATGGCAAGCAGGAATTCCAGTTGAATTTTGAGCATGGCCGTGTGCGTATGCGTGTGATGCTGGCGGAACGCGGCCTTAACCCGCGTTTGGGTTTGGTGCAGTTGATTGACCCAGAACGGGGAACCATGACGTTTCCTGGGGCTTCTCAGGTGGCAGACCACCCGGGGTTTTGAAGATTTGATGATGCTGCCAAGGAACACTTGGCGATTGTGTGATTGTTGTGTGTGGTTTTTGAGTTGTGTTAAAAAGAGATTTTGATATGGGCAAGATTCTTGGTATTGACTTGGGCACCACCAACTCGGTGGTTGCGGTTTACGACAACGGTAAAGCGCGGGTGATTGCGGCGTCTTCGCAGAGCAACACGATGCCTTCGGTGGTGAGTTTTGGCGCCAAAGGCGAGCAGTCTGTGGGCGAAGAGGCGGTGGGTCAGCAGGTGACCAATCCGCAAAACACGGTGTATTCGATTAAGCGTTTTATGGGGCGGCGTCTTTCAGAAGTGGCCAGTGAAGAGCGACTGATTCCCTATAAGCTCATTGGCAAAGCGGAGGATTACGTTCGTGTGTCGGTGGCGGGACGTAAGTTCACACCGCCACAAATTTCAGCCATTTTGTTGACTGAATTGCGGCGCATTGCAGAAGAAGAGTTGGGCGAAGTGTGCGATCGCGCGGTGATTACCGTGCCTGCTTACTTTAACGATGCTCAGCGCCAGGCCACGGCCGATGCGGGGGCCATTGCAGGCTTGACCGTTGAACGCATTATCAATGAACCCACTGCAGCGGCATTGGCCTATGGCGTGGAACACCGTGGGTCCCGCAACATCGCGGTGGTGGACTTGGGTGGGGGTACGTTTGACTTGTCGTTGATGAGGCTAGGTGACGGAAAATTTGAAGTGCTCGCGGTGCATGGCAACACGCACTTGGGCGGTGACGATTTTGACCAACGCATCATTGACATTGTGGCCGACGATTTCTTACGGAATCATCAGATTGACGTGCGTGAAGATCCGATGGCTTTGCAACGCTTGAAGCAGGCGGCTAAAACCGCCAAGGCCGAGCTGAGTTTCCGCGATCAAGTGGACATTAGCGTGCCGTACATTGCGATTGCTTCTGACGGGCCACTGCACTTGCAGTACACCTTGGATCGCGATCGATTTGAAGCGGTGTGCGATGATTTGTTTGGTGAAATTCATGAGGCATGCCGACGGGTGCTTTACGACGCAAGTTTGCCAGGTGAAGCCATTGACGAAGTGGTGATGGTGGGGGGATCGACTCGCATGCCACGCGTTCAGCAAGTGGCGATGGAAGCGTTTAAATCGGAGTCTGTTAACAAGAGCACCAATCCAGACGAGGTGGTGTCGTTGGGCGCGGCAATTCTTGGCGGCATTTTGCAAGGTGAGCTTATTAATGTTCACCTGATGGATGTAACGAGTCACGGATTTGGTGTGACCGACGCCCGTTTGCGAATGGAAACATTGATTCCTAAAAACACGCCCATTCCTGTAACAGTGAAAAAGATTTTTTCAACACCCACCGACAATCAACGCAGTGTGTCGATCAATGTGCTGGAAGGTGAGAAAACAAAATCTCAAGACAACCGCGACTTGGGAGTGTTTCGTTTAAGTGGAATTCCCAAGGCACTTGCAGGCGTGCCTCGTATTGAGGTGTCATTTAACATTGATGCCAATGGTATTTTGAATGTGTCGGCTCGCGACGAAGCAAGTGGACGTGAACAAAAAGTGACCATCACAGGCGCCGGTGGCATGGATGAAGAAGAAGAAAAAGCAATGCGTCAGATTGCTCAAGAAGCTGCCGAGAAACGTGCTGCGGCTGAGGTTGAAGTGAGCTTGCGCAATCACGCCGAGCGTGCATTGCACACCATGCAGGGCTGGCTTCAGTATCACTCAGAAATGATCGGCCCCAAGGCCGCTCAAAAAATGGAATCCATGCTGTTTAAGCTTCAAAAAGCCATCGCCGCGAACAAAGCAAGCCAAATGAAAACATGCTTGAAAAAGCTTGATGAAATGGCAGAAATTTACCGCAACGCAGCTTGATTTGAAAAGGTTTTACACTCGGTGGCCGTCCACTATTTCACAGCCCTAAGGCAAACACGAAGACTCGAAGACTCAAAGGCACGAAGGAAAACCGGGAAAGATCATTTTTGTTTTTGATGTCGGGCCGCCCGTTTTAAGGTTGTTTTGTTTTGAATTTCAAGGCAGCACTTTGCTTCACCGTAAAACCATCGAGGACGCAAGGGAAAACGGTTCGCGGTTTTTTCTGCTGTATCTGCTTCCTTCGTGCCTTTGGGCCTTCGTCCCTTCGTGTTCTGCCTTGAGATTTTTCGACGCAGGCATTGGATTCAAAGAGGGTGGTCAAAACCCGTGAATGGCAACGATTTTCCTTGAGAAAGCGTGGGTTTGAATCTTAGGGATTCAAATCCACGGCCTGTGCTTTTGAAACGTTGCGTTGGTCCATGAACACGGCATCGGCGGTGTGTTTTTCGAGGGTGCGGCGGGCGTGTTCACGATCGGGTCCGGCAGGGGCGGTGTAGGCAAGATCAACATAAAGGTCGAAGGCTGTAATGCTGTCGTTTGATGCGGCGGCGTTGTCGGCGGCCAGGCGCAGGGTGGCGATTTTTTCGGGTGTGGCCCAATGACTCTGGCGTGTGGCGTTGAGCCATTGGGTGAGTGCGGCGTTGCCGGTGGGGTTGTTGAGGCGGGCTTGTTTGAACGACGCAATTTGGGCGGGCTCGTTGATTTGTTCGAGTGCCCGATCAATCGATCGGCCGCACATACGCACAGTGTGTTCGGTAAGAAGGGTTGGGGGGAGGTCTTGGGCGAGTTCTAGAACACGCGCAAAACCGGGGGGCTTGCGGCGTAGTGCGTTGCGGGCAGCCAAGGCGGTTGCGTCAACGCCAGCCACGCCGGTGGGCAGTACGAAAGGGCTTGGGCCTGCGGGAGATTCACTGTTGTCGATTTCTGAGGCGGGGCGACCTTCGCGAGCCGCTTCAAGTTCGCGCCCCAACAGAGCGGGGTGGCCGCGCCAGCGCAGACGGCCGTCGGGGCCGATGAGAAAAACGTGGGGAATGGAAAAACCCTCTTTGAAAAAGAGTTTTGCCAGGGGTTTTTCTTGTTGAACATCGTAAAACAGCGTGCCGAGTACATCGTGTTTGGCGGCGGCGGCTCGGCCTTTTGCGAGGTCTTCGTCGAGGTTGATGCTGAGAAAGGCCACCGCCTTATGGATGTCGGTGGCTTGGCCATAGGCATTGTGCAGGCGGTTCATTTCGGGAACCATGGCCAAGCAGGGGCCGCACCACGCGGCCCAAAACTCAACCACAACCAAGCGGCCGGTGTATTGACTGGCGGTGTGGCGCTGGCCTTGGATATCGGTGGCGGCAAAGGAAACGGGGTCGCCGGGGTTGAACCGTGGTTGAGCTTGTGCGGCGGGGGGCAGGGCGAAGAGGGTGAATAGAAAACCAAGAAAAAGGGCCAAGCAATGGGTTTGTTTCATGGGTGGGCTTTTTGTTTGGACATGGCGGCAAGGCGGGCCAAGGCGCGTTCAGCGGCTTGGGCACTGGGGCAGTCGTAATAGTCGCGGCGGATTTGGCGTAGGGTTCGGTCGGCGGCGTCGGGGCGCTCGGCGGCCAAAAAGTTGAGGGCTTTGACGTATAGGTCGCTGGCGACACGCTCGCGTCGGGCAGCAACGAGGCGCTGGCCAAAATCAATTTGGGCGTTGAGACGCTTGAGGGCGTCTCGGGCTTGGTCGGCGGCTTGAGCGCCGTGGGGGTCGTTGGCCGCGGCGTGATATTGCTCCCATGCAAAAAGCCAATCGTTTTGGGTTTCGGCTTTGCGAGCCTGGGCCAATGCGGTTTGAGCGGGAAGGCTGAGGTCTTCTTCGGGAATCGACAGGGGCGTGGGTGCAAGAGGAGACGCGAACGCGTGCGGCGATTCGGCGGCGGGTGGCGCGATTCGCTTGGGTTGAAGGGCGCGTAGGTGTTGGAGCAGTGCGCGGTGGTGGTCGTTTTGTGCGGCAGCTTGTTCTAAAAAGGCTTGGTCTTTGTTGTTGAGATGAGCGAGTCGCCGAGCGATGCGGCCGAGGGTTTGTTTGATTTGAAGGTCTTGGGACCAGCGGGTGTCGGGGATGATGCTGAGGTGTTCGAACAGGCGCTTGGTGTCGGGCGGCATGCGAAGGGTGGCGCGGTAAGCGGCTTGTGCGGCGGCCCGTGCGGCTCGCAGGTGGCTGGGCTGGGTGAGGTCGAGAGGCGGCAAGGCGTCTTGGGCTTGTTGAGCCAAGTGGCTAAGGGGGCCAAACCAAAGAAGGTGTCCGGTGTCGGAGACGAGAAAAACACCGGGGACTGGGGAACGCTTGCGATAGAAAAGATCGTAAAAAGGAAACGGTTGGTCTTGCGCCAAAGCTTGAAGCCAAGTGAGTTTTTGGTTTTTGATGTATTGGTGAGATTTGTTGACGGAGGTGTCGAGGCTGTAACCAATGAGCGCAAACTTTTGGGGCCGCAAGCGCTTGGCCAAAGCCCTGAGTTCGGGCAGGGCGGCGGCAAATTTTTTGGAACGGGTATTCCAAAAAAGAATGGCGTAAGTCACACCTTTTAAATCGCCCGAGCGCAGGGTTCCGCGCGTGGTTTGAAGAATGAACTGCACCTTGTCGCCAATCACCAGTCGCTCGTGGGCGGCATGAGCCCAGTGGGTGATGCCCAAGGTGATTCCCAATACGATCGCTAGGGCGAGGTGGGTGCGGTGAACGAAATGAAGAAAAGGGCGAAACACCGTGTCAGTGTACGTTGGCACGGGGTGTTCTCCGGCTACGATGTATTTGAGCCGTTTGTGTGTTGAGCGTGCTTACGTGTTTTTGTTCTTTAAACAATGAGGTTGTGCGATGTTTTACCCCTTGCCCGTGCGCTGCGTTTTGATGTTGATGGCTTTTGTCACGCCTGTTTCGGCAAGGGGTGATGTGGTGACCGAGGTGCTGCCGTATGCCCATGAGGGCGAGGTGTTGAGCGCTTACTTGGCCAGCGACAATGATCTGGGGGAGGCCAAGCGGCCTGCGGTGTTGGTGTGTCATGCGTGGTGGGGCGCGGGGGATTATGCCCAGCAGCGAGCCCGTGCGTTGGCCGAATTGGGTTATGTGGCCTTGGTGCTTGACATGTATGGCGATTTTGAAACCACCGATGACCCTGCGGTGGCTCAATCGTTGGCCGAGCCGTTTTATCAAAACCGCGATCGGTTTCGAACGTTGGCACAGGCCGGGTTGGATTTACTTCTGGAACAACCCGGCGTGGACCCCGATCGCGTGGCGGTGGTGGGGTATTGCTTTGGCGGCACCACCGCGTTGGAATTGGCCTACAGCGGAGCGCCTTTGGTGGGCGTGGTGACGTTTCATGGAAGCCTGCTCGACCCGCAACCGGCCGTTGATGACCAACTGGCTGATTTGGATTTAATGACCGCCAAGGTGCTTATTTGCCATGGTCAAGCCGACCCGCTTTATCCCATCGAAAAACTCGTGGCCTTGGTGGATGCTTTACAAGCAGGCGGTATCGACACCACCACCACGATGTACAGCGGCGCAAAGCATGCGTTCACCGACCCTGGTGCCGACGCGGTGGGTTTTGACGGCGTGGCTTACAACGCCACAGCAGATCGTCGCTCATGGGCGGCGATGAAAGACTTTTTGGAAGAGTGCTTTGGGGAATGATGGAAAGGTGAGGACGGTGAGTCATCGTGCGTATCGAAAAACATCAAGGCAGAACACGAAAGCGCGAAGGCTCAAAGACACGAAGGAAGCAAAAACAGTAGAGAGAAACTGGGAGTGGTTTGCCCTTCATTTTTTCGCAACCGTCCACAAGTTTTTGGCAGCCATGGCCAACACTCCCCTTTTGCCATTCCCGCGAAGGCGGGAACTCAATGTAGTGCGCGAAGGCGGGAGCTCAGCGGCTTTCTTTGCGCGGGTGCGGCATGAAGGTCGCAGTGAATGGTGGAGCGAGGCTTCTTCTCTTCATCGTGGTGATTTTGACGTGTCGATTGCATCGACACGTCCGGTAGACATGTCGATTTACACGGGAGAAATCGACGCGATTGTTCAGGCGTGTCGGCCGCAACGATACGTCAGCTGCTGAGCACGTCGATCAGTGCCGGGTGGCGGTAGAGGGTTTCACGGCCGCCGGGGTCGGACTTCAGGACGCCGAGTCGTTCGAGCTCTTTAAGGTATCCCCCCGCAGTTTGACGCTTGGCGATGCCCGCGTCCACCACGAAGGCGATCTTGCAGTAAGGCTGGCGGAAGATGAGTTCGATCAGCTCTTTGGTATAGATACTGGGAGCCTCCGCACGAACGCGTTTGACGGTGGTATCGAATAGGTCGCGGATGGCAATGACCCGGTCACGTGTCCATAGGGCGGTTTGTCGGATGCCTTCGAGCACATAGAGAAGCCAAGGTTCCCAATCCTGCGACTCGGTGACCTGTTGCAGTAGGCGGTAGTAGTCGGTTTTGTGTTCGATGACGTAGCGGCTGAGGTATAGCACAGGGATATCGAGCAGCCCGGCATCGATCAGCATGAGTAGGTTGAGGATCCGCCCGGTACGGCCGTTGCCGTCGAGGAATGGGTGGATGGCTTCGAACTGGTAGTGGGCGACCGCCATGCGAACCAGCGGATCGGTGTCCGCGTCGGGTTTCAGGATGTAGTGTTCGAGGTTTTTGAGCAGCGTTTGCGAAGTCCGGCCGCCGCTGGGCGGGGTGTAGGTGATGCGCTTGGGCGTGTGGTTACCGATATAAACGTTTTCGCCGATCCGGCGAAAGTCGATACTGTCGTCGTCGTGGATGATCTGGCAGACATTGAGGATCACGTTGAGGTCGAGTGGCCGGCCGTTCCCTAACGCCTCGTAGCCGTGGCGCAGGGCCGCGCGGTAGCGGAGCACCTCTTTGGTGGCTGGATCTTTCACCTTCTCTTCGTTTGCCGCGCCGCGGAACAGGTTGTCTTGCGTGGTGACAATGTTTTCGATCTCGGAGCTGGCCTTGGCTTCCTGCAGCGGGATCGCGTTGATCAGGATGGTTTGGTCCGGGATCAAGCCGCCGGTGCCTTTTAGCTCCGCCAGCGCTCTGGTTGCGGCCAGACAAGCTTTTAGCACGGCCTTGGATTCTAGGTCCGTCGCGGGCGGCAGCAGCGGCAAGGCTTCGTAGGGCTGGTCGGGTTTGAAGAGCATCGCGATCTAGTTTACCCGCGGCCCGGCGCCGACCTCCGATTCCTTGGCATAGGGGGCCAGCATGGACGGCACGGCCTTCTACCCGCAACCGGCCGTTGATGACCAACTGGCTGATTTGGATTTAATGACCGCCAAGGTGCTTATTTGTCATGGCCAAGCCGACCCGCTTTATCCCATCGAAAAACTC
>JAZGFZ010000213.1:0-18044 GCA_036480015.1 Algisphaera sp.
CACCGCCGAGGCGTCGACCATTACCACCGCTGAGCATGCGTTTACGTTGATGATGGCGCTGCTTCGCAATGTGGGGCCTGCCTATAAAACGATGAGCGGCGGCGGGTGGGATCGCAACAAGTACAAGGGGCGGCAACTGCATGGCATGACGCTGGGTGTGGTGGGCTTGGGGCGTATTGGTCGCACGGTGGCCGAGCGGGCATTGGCCTTTGGCATGACGGTGGTGGGCTATGACCCGTTTGTGAGTGCGGATATTCAGTTGGGTGAGCACACGGTGCGCACGTTTCGAGATTTCAAAGAGATGCTTCCGCATGTGGATGTGGTGAGTTTTCATGTGCCTAAGACGCCTGAAACCACGGGCATGTTGAATGACGAAACGTTTGATTTGTGCCGCAAGGGCGTGTTTGTGGTGAATGCAGCACGCGGGGGCATTGTGGACGAAGAGGCTGTGGTGAAAGCATGTGACGATGGTCGGTGCGGCGGCGCGGCACTGGATGTGTTTACCAGTGAGCCGCCTGCAGAAGACAGCCCTTTGCGAACGAATCCAAAGATTTTGGTGACCCCGCACTTGGGGGCCAGCACGGAGGAAGCGCAAACGGCGGTGTCGGTGGATGCGGCGAAAGGGTGTTTGGTTTACCTGCGTGGCGAGGGCATTGTGGGTGCGGTGAATGCAGGCGGCGTGCGGGTAGACCTCACGGGTTTGCAAGCGGCTTATGTTGATTTGGCTTCGCGCATGGCCAAGCTGGTGAGCCCCATGGTGACACGGGGCATTGCCAAGCTGGAGATTGAATTGGCGGGCGCTGATTTGGCTGCGGCATCGGGCACCATTGAGCGACATGTGTTGGTGGGTTTGCTGCAACGCCATTTTGATATGCCGCTGAATGTCATCAATGTGGGGCCCATTGCTGAAGAGCGCGGGCTTGAAGTTCGGGTAACGCGTTTGGAGCATGCGGCAACGGCATCGACCCAGTTGACCTTGACGATTCATGGGCCGGATGGGGCGGTGGATGACGCAACGCCCGTAGCGGATCACACGCGCCGCATTGTGGGCCGGGTGTACGACGATTTGCAGCCGCGCGTGGTGGAGATCAATAGCTACCCCATGGACATGGTGCCGGTGGGATCGATGGTGGTGATTCAAAACGACGACAAGCCGGGCATGATTGGCATGGTGGGCCAGGCCTTTGGCGATGCGGGGGTGAACATCGCAGACATGGCGATTTCGCGTCGGGCGAATTCGGGGGGCGGCGGCTCCACGGCTTTGATGCTTTTGAAGCTTGATGTGCCAGCGCCTGAATCGCTGTTGGGTAGTGTTGCGAAGCAGGTGGGGGTGCTTAAAATCGAGGGTGTTGAGCTGCCGGCGTTGTCTTGAATAAGTCGATTTAAAGCCAATGGTTAAGCGTGTTTTCGCAAAAGAAAAAGGGCGTGGTGTGGCGACTTGCGAGCCTTGGGCTTGGGCGGCTTTGATTTTGATTGAGCTGCACTGCCCCTTTTCTTGAAGGTGGGTTACCCTTGTAGGGGTTGGCATGCCCGTGGGTGCCCATTGGGTGGTTTTTTTCGCGCCTTTTTTTGCGCTTTTTTTACTGTTTGCGAGATGCAATCTGATGTCCGTTAATCCTGCTTCAACCTCCACTGTCGATGGCGATGCGACTTCAATGCTCAAACGTTTAAACCTTAAGCCGGGGCATGCGGCCATCGTGGGTTTGCAATGGGGTGATGAGGGCAAGGGCAAGGTGGTGGATTTGCTCACCGCGGGTTTTGATGTGGTGGCCCGTTACAACGGTGGGGCCAACGCGGGGCACACGGTGTGTGTGGGGGATAAAAAATATGCGTTGCATTTGATTCCTTCGGGCATTCTTTACTCAGACAAACTCAATGTGCTGGGCAATGGGGTGGTGATTGACCCTGAGCAGGTGGTGAAAGAAATCACGGGGCTGCGTGAGCAGGGGCTTAAGCTTGAGCAGAACTTTTTGATTAGCGATCGCGCCCATGTGGTGCTGCCTTATCACAAGGTGCAAGATGCTTTGCAGGAAGCGGCCTATGTGATGCCCAATGCGCTGGATGAATCGGTGGAAGGCATTGGCACGACAGGTCGCGGCATTGGGCCTTGTTATGCCGACAAGGCGCTGCGATCCACGGCGGTGCGTATGGCTGATTTGCGCGATTTTGAAACGTTGCGACACAAGCTGCATCGCATTGTGCCGATTAAAAACGCAACGCTGGCGGCATTGGCGACCTATTCGAATGAATCGTTTGAGCCCATTGATGTGGACGCCTTGCTGGCTTGGCTTAAGCCCTTGGCCACGCAGCTTGTCCCGCACTTGACGGACAGTGCGGCGTTGTTGCACCAACAAATGGATGCGGGCCAGCGTATTTTGTTTGAAGGGGCCAATGCCACGCTTTTGGATATTGACCACGGCACGTATCCGTATGTGACGTCGAGCAATTGTTCGTCGCTTGGTGTTCATACCGGTACGGGCGTGGCGGGGCACCACGTGACCAACGTGCTTGGCATTGTGAAGGCATACCAAACCCGGGTGGGCGGCGGGCCGATGCCCACGCAGCTTGACGATGCCACGGGCGACCGCATTCGTGAGGTGGGACGTGAATATGGCACAACGACTGGGCGGCCACGTCGTTGTGGTTGGCTCGATTTGGTGGCGCTGAGGTACACCGCGTCGGTGAGCGGTGCGACAGGTTTGGCGATTATGCTTTTGGATGTTTTGGCGGGGTTGCCTGAATTGAAGGTTTGTACGGCATACAACATTGCAGGCGACGTGACCACGAACTTCCCTGCCGATTCAGACGTATTGGGAACCATTGAGCCGGTGTATGAAACGCTGGCAGGTTTTAAAGATCCGATTGAGGATTGCACTGAATTTGATGCACTGCCGCCTGAGGCTCACGCCTATATTAAGTTCATCGAAGATTTTATTGGTGTGCCTGTGGTGATGGTGAGCGTGGGGCCCAAGCGGTCGCAGAGTATTTTTCGATAAGGCCAAGTGCGCCGTATAAGGCTTAATCTTAGGGTTACGTTTTTTGGGCTAACAGCGCGGCGCATTGGTTTTTGTGGAATGTTGAATCGCACGGATGTCTGAAATGCCTTCTTCTAGCCCTTCGCCCTCATCGTCTCATTCTGGCGCCGCTAAACCGCGCCATCTTGCGGTGATTATGGATGGCAATGGGCGCTGGGCCACGGCCCGTGGGCTTAACCGCAGTGCGGGGCATCGCAAGGGCGCTGATCGTGTTCCGCCCCTGGTTCAGCGGTGCAGTGAGTTGGGGCTTGAGGCTTTAACGCTGTATTCGTTTAGCACCGAAAATTGGACCCGAAGTCATGACGAGGTGTCGTTTTTGATGGCCTTGTATGTGGAATACATCAAAGCTCAGCGGCCACAATTGATGGACAACAACATTCGCTTTAAGCAAATTGGCCGTCGCGCGGGTTTGCCATCTGAGGTGCTTGATGAATTGGATTGCTCGACAGAGCTCACAAAAAACCACACGGGCCTGACGCTGAACTTGGCGATCAACTACGGCAGTCGGCAAGAAATCACCGACGCCGTGCGGGCCATCGCCGAAAAAGTGGCCGCAGGTCAATTGACCCCGGGCGACATTGAACCCGAGCATATCGACGGCGCGTTGTACACCGCAGGCCAGCCCGACCCCGATCTTTTGGTGCGCACCGCCGGAGAAATGCGACTGAGCAACTATTTGCTGTGGCAGTTGAGCTACGCCGAGTTGTATGTGGCCGACGTGTGCTGGCCTGATTTTGACGAGGCTGAGTTGGATAAGGCGCTGGCGTCGTTTGGCAATCGCACGCGAAAATTTGGCGCGGTGGTGTAGGTGGCCGTTCACGCGTTTTGACGAAGGGGCTGAGGGGAAAGGGGGATAGCAATTAGCAAATAGCAGTTAGCAAGACACAAGTAGGCGGGTGTGTCGCCTGGGAAATCGTAGCCGTTTACTCTTTTTTGCCCGCCATGGTCGACGCCCCTTTGGTGGCCATTCCCGCGAAGGCGGGAACTCCAATCTCTACGCGAAGGCGGGAATGACAAAAACAGCAACCAAGCGGGCCTGCCTCTTGCTAACAGCTACTTGCTAATCCCTACTTGCTATCCCCCTTCTCTTTTGGCTTTGCGTCGGTTTTAGCGCGCGTGAGCATTCCCACGCCCAGCAAAATCAAGGCCAATCCGCCTGCTTGGGGCAGGCCAAAAGGTTCGCCCAGTACCACCACGGCGGCCACGGTGGTGACCACCGGGCCAATGCTGCCTGTGGCGCTGGCGCGGGCGGGGCCAATGCGGGCCAAGGCTTCGGAGAGCATGAAGCTGGGCAGCACGGTGCACACCACGGCCATGAAGAGTCCGATGGCAATGGCCGGGGTGGAAAAAAAGGCGACGTTGGGTGCAGTGCCCGACGCTTGGGTGACAAGCTGGTGGGTGATGATGGCCAAGGTGGCGGCGGTCATGGCGATGCAGGTGAATAGTTTGGACCCCAGCGTGGTGATGGTGGCTTTGGCCAGCACGACGTAAAGCGCAAAAAGAAGGGCGGCGCTAAACACCAGTGTGGCGCCCCGCGCAACGTTGGTGCCCAGTGATTGGGCTTCGAATCCGAACATGAGCAAGATTCCGGCATAGGACACGACCAGCGAAACGGCGTGTCGGCGGGTGAAACGTTCGCCCAAAAGAACCCATGCCAGCACGGCGGTAAGGGTGGGGTAGGTGAACAAAATCATGCGTTCGAATTGGGCTGAAAGATGGCGCAATCCTGAGAAGTCGAGCCATGTGCACACGTAATAGCTCAACACGCCCAAACCTGCGGCGGTGAACAAGACGCGGGTTGTGGGAAAGGCATTGCGTTTTTTGGCCGCGGTGATACCGACAGCCAAGAAGACAGGCAAGGCCAGGGTCATGCGCCATGTCATCATTTGCTCAACATTGAGGCCGTGTTGAAGTCCGAGCTTGACGGCCACGCCTTTGAGTGAAAAAAGAGCGGCGCTGCCGGCGGCAAAGAGCAGGCCGGTTCGATCGGATGATGGTGATGGGGGCGGCGGGGTGGAGCGGGTCATGGTGGGGGGCTTTGAGGTGGGGGCCTTGTTTTGTTTGTGGGCCCCGCCAATAGCACAACCGGCTGCGGGGAAACGCAGCCGGTGAGAAATCAGTTCATTGGAGGAAGGTGACGTCCGGCTGCCGTTAAGGAAGGGGGTGTTTAATGAGCCAGAGAATTGTGGGGGCCATGGAGGTCACGCGGGAAAGGTAATGTTCGGAGGGCCACTTGGCAAGCGGGCGGCTTGTTTTTGGTGTTTTTTTGGATGAAAGCCCCGAAGGTGAGTCATGGGATCGGCCTGCCGAAGGGGTTTGGTGGGTTGGCGTGGGCTTGATCCGCCTTGACGTGCACCCCGCGGGGAGGCTAAACTGGGCGGTTCGCCGCCGGGCATAGGGCTCGGCAGCGGCTTGAGGACGACGGATGCTGAAGAATGCAGCTTCGACCCACGTGATGGAACGGCCCAACCTGTGAGGGGTGCTGCGCACCTCTATCGCTGGTTGGCAGAAGGCGAGCAAGCCTTTGTTTCGGTGCATGACTCGCGAGAGGATGCGCTGATGGCCTGACGCTTTCGCGTATTTCGTTTTCTCTTCTCCGGTTTTGCCGGTGGATGAGGCCTCAAGCCACGCCTTGCTTTTGCTGCGTGGTTTTTTGTTGGCTTGCAACGCCTTGTTGCGGCCCGGGCCAGTTGGCTTCGGGCAAGCAAGTTGTTGTGAATAACCGCTTGGAAGATTTTTATCGCCGGTTGAAACTGGCTCAAGGACCCCACGATGAACGGCTCCGAATTATTACGCTTGATCGACTCGATCTCCCGTGACCGCAATGTTGACAAAGAGACGTTGTTGACTGACTTGGAGCAGGCCATGGTGTCGGCTGCCCGCAAGCACTTTAACGCAGAAGAAACCGACGACTTCACTTGTGAAATTGATCGTTTTAACGGTGAGATCAATGTGTTTCGTGGCGAAGAGCACATCCCGTTGGAAGATATGGGGCGCATTCCTGCTCAAACGGCCAAGCAGGTGATGATCCAGAAGTTTCGTGAAGACGAACGGGCCAGTATTTATGACGAATTCATCGACCGTGTGGGCGAGTTGGTCACTGGCCAAGCCCAGCGTTATGAAGGCGGTTCGTTGGTGGTGCAAATTGGTCGCGCCGAGGGCTTTATGCCCCGCAGCGAACAGATTCCAGGCGAGCAACATCAACCCGGCGAACGGGTGCGTTGCTTGATTTTGGATGTGCGAGAGCAAAAGGGGCAGGTGAAAATTGTGCTGAGTCGCGGTGATCCAAAGCTTATTCAGCGGCTTTTTGAAGTGGAAGTGCCAGAGGTGGCCGAGCGCATTATTGAAATTCGTGCCATGGCCCGCGAGCCAGGTCACCGGACCAAAATTGCCGTGGCCTCGGTGGACCAAAAAGTGGACGCTGTGGGCGCGTGTGTGGGGGTTCGGGGTAGCCGCATTCGCAACATTGTGGATGAACTGGGTGGTGAAAAAATTGACATTGTGCGCTGGAATGACAGCTCGCAATTGCTCATTCAAAACGCGCTGAAGCCCGCCGAAGTGGCTGAAATTTCACTGTGTTTTGAATTGGGTCGAGCCACGGTGGTGGTGCCCGAAGATCAGTTGTCGTTGGCCATTGGCAAACGCGGCCAAAACGTGCGGTTGGCCGCACGGCTGACCAATTGGGATGTGGACATTCTTACGCCTGTTGAATTCACCCGAAGTTTGGACACGTTGGAAGAAACGCTGAAGACGGTGAATGATATTGGTGAGGACCAAGTGGACCGTTTGGCCGCATTGGGTGTGATTAGCGTGTTTGACATGGAAGAAGTCGGCCCGGAATACTTGGCTGAAACAATGGGCATTGAAGAGGCCAAAGCCATTGAGGTGATTGGAATCTGTGGTGACCGGGCCAAGATTGTGGCTGAAGAACAGGCCAAAGAGAAAATTGAGAACGAAGCTCGCAAGAAAGCCGAATGGGAAGAAAAACAAGCCGCCATGGCAGCAGGGGGCGGTGGCATTGCCGACTTGTTGGGCGGCGGAGCCGGTGCGTCGGCGACCCCTGCGGCGGATACGGGCGATTCCATTTTGGACATGCTTGAATCTCGCCAAGACGACGCTGGAGCAGAAGCGACTGACGCCCAAACGGCAGACGCGACTGATGTCCAAGCGGCTGACGCAGAAGCAACAGAAACAGTGGATGCGACTGACGCGGAGCCGAAAGGCGACACGTCGGATGCGGATGCCCCTGAACCAGGAACCACGCCTGCCGTGTGATTTCAACCCCCTTGGTCTTGATTGACCCTGACCCCTGATTGATTTTTAGACCCCCGCGGCCTTGGTGCCGCAAGACCGAACCCGGAGCCTATTTTGGCCAAGAGTACGACCAAGTCCCTGCGTGTTCACCAGCTCGGTAAAGAGCTGGGCGTGGATAGCAAAACCATTGTCGCCAAGTGCGAAGCCGAAGGGGTTCCGGGCATTGTTAATCACATGTCGGTGGTGAAATTGGGGCTTGCAGCCACAGTGCGCGAATGGTTTTCTGACGCGGGGGGAACGTCGGTTGAAAAGGCGGACAAGGTTGATTTAGAGAAGGTCAAGAAACCCAAGCCCAAGCGTAAAGCGGCAGCGAAAAAGACGGCTGATGCTGATGCTGATGCTGGAGTGGCCAAGCCGAAGGCCAAGGCTGCGAAATCCAAGCCCAAGGCTAAAGCGGTTAAGGCGCCTGCCGAAGAGGTTGAGGAAGCCGTCGTTGCGGTTGAGCCTGCCAAGCCTAAAAAACGCCCGACCCGCAAAAAGGCGGCGGTGGCGGATCCTGTGGTGCCGGTTGAAGCGTCTGTCTCGGATGCTGTTGCGCCGCCTGCCGAGGATGCTTCGGCGCCTGCGAAGGCGGTTGAACCTGTGGTTGAGTCGACGGTTGAACCTGTTGTTGAGCCCGTTGAGTCGCAAGAGAAACCGTCTGGCCCAATTAAGCCTGCGGGCGTGATGAATGTGCCTGACCGTCCCGAGGTGGTGCTTCCTGCGGGCAATCAAATGGCGACGCCCACCAAGGCTGTGATGAAGGGCCCGAAGGTTATTCGCATTGAAAAACCCGAGCCTGATAGCGCGCCACGACCGCGTCGCACGGGCGGTGGCCCTGGTGGAGGCCGTGGTGGTCCTTCGGGCCCACGGCAGGGTGAGGTGGAGGGGATTTCTCGATCGCGTGGTCCGGTTCGTGGCGGCGGCGTTAAGGGCGGCGGCGGCGGCATGGGTGATGGCCGTGGTGGCCGTGGCGGCGGTCAAGGCGGTCAAGGTGGACGGCGAACGATGAATAGTCGTCGTGGTCGTTCGGCGGATTCGCTTTTGACGGGTCCCACGCAGTTTTCAAAGGCCGACTTGGATGAGCTGGATGCCCGCATGAAGGGTTCGACGGGCTACATGAAGCAGCGGCGTCGTGATTTACGCAAGGGCGGCAGTGGCGGCGGCTTCCAAGCCCAAAGCGCGGCGGAAACCGGCGGCAAGGTGGAGATTTCTGAGCCAATCACAATCAAAGGGTTGTCGGCTGCGACGGGTATTAAAACCAGCCAGATCGTCAAGTTTTTGTTTAGCCAAGGCATTATGTCGACGGTGAACTCGGCGATTGCCACTGAGGCGGCGATGGAAATCGCCATGGAATACGAGATCGAGCTTGAAGTGAAAGAGCTTGAGACGGCTGAAGAGCAGGTCGAAAAGCAATTTGCGGAGCGCGAAAAAATCGATGTGCAGCCGCGTCCGCCGGTGGTCACGGTGCTGGGGCATGTCGACCACGGCAAGACTTCGTTGTTGGACAAAATCCGCAAGGCCGACGTGGCTTCGCACGAAGATGGCGGCATCACCCAGCACGTGGGGGCGTACCGTGTGAGCGTGGAGGGCAGCGACGGCAAGCCCAAGACGGTTGTGTTCTTGGACACGCCTGGTCACGCGGCCTTTACAACAATGCGGGCCCGCGGGGCCAAGATGACTGACTTGGTGGTGTTGGTGTGTGCTGCTGACGATGGTGTCATGCCACAAACCATTGAGTCGATCAATCACGCCAAAGCGGCGGGGGTGCCTGTGGTTGTGGCGCTTAATAAAATTGACACGCTTCAGGCCACCGAAGAAAACATTCGTCGGATTTATGGGCAGTTGGCGGAGCATGGCTTGAATCCCACCGAGTGGGGTGGTGAAACTGAAATCATGAAAACCTCGGCCATCAGCGGCGACGGTGTTCAGGAATTGCTTGAAGTGCTGGATTACCAGTCGGAATTGTTGGACTTGACTGCAGATTACGGCGGCCCGGCCCGCGGCACGGTGATCGAAGCTGAAATGCAGACAGGACGTGGCCCTGTGGCACGGGTGCTCATCCAAGATGGGCAGATTAAAGTAGGTGATTTTTTCGTGAGCGGGCGGGCCTTTGGTCGCGTGCGTGACATGACCAATGACCGCGGTCAATCGGTGAAAAACGCGGGCCCTGCCACCCCGCTTGAAATCAGTGGTCTCGACACCACGCCTGATGCAGGTGACAAGCTGTTTGTGACCGACAGTCTGAAAAAGGCTGAAGAAGTTGCCAATCAGTATCGCGAAGCAGAACGCCAGCGAACCTTGGCCAGTAAAACCAAGGTGACCTTGGACAACTTTGCCGATGCCGTGGCTGCGAGAAACATCAAAGACTTGCGTGTGGTGCTGAAGGCCGACGTGCAAGGCTCGATTGAAACCCTTCGCACCAGCTTGGAAGAGATGGGCAACAATGAAGTGACCGTGAAGGTGTTGCATGCCGCAGTGGGGGGTGTGACCGAAAGTGATGTGCTTTTGGCCGATGCCTCAGATGCCATTATTTTGGGCTTCCACGTGACCGCCACGCCGGCGGTTCGCGAGATTGCCGAACGCCGCAAGATTGATATACGCCACTACCGTGTGATTTATGACTTGCTTGACGATGTGAAATTGTCACTTGAAGGCATGCTCACGCCTGAGCGACGCGAGACCGAAACCGGTCGGGCGGAAGTTAAAGAAGCCTTTAAAATCAGCAAATTGGGCACCATTGCCGGTTGTTTGGTTATGGAGGGCTCGGCTCAAAAGGGCGTCAGCGTGCGGCTTGAGCGAGATGGCGTTGTGCTTGCATACGATCGTGAGTTGGAGTCGTTGCGTCGTGTTAAAGATGAAGTCAAAGAAGTTCGGGCGGGCACGGAGTGCGGTATTCGCATGGCGAATTATGACGACATTCAGGCAGGCGACGTTTTGACCTTCTACAAGGTGCAAGAAGTGGCACGCAAGCTTGTGCCAACGCCTGCACCGACACCTGCGCCTGCGTAACTTTTTTTGATCGCTCGCTTGTTCTTTTAACCCGTAACAGAAACTCACAAGCCGTCAGGCTCACTTTTTTACCTTATGTCCCACGATCGCAAACTCCAAGTAGAATCTTTGCTTCAGCGCACGGTAGCGCAGGTGCTGCAACGTGGCCTTGCCGACCCACGAATTAAAGGGTTGGTGAGTGTGACGCGGCTGGAAGCCAGTGTTGACTTGAAGACAGCCAATGTGTTTGTGTCAATTATTCCTGAAGAGCATGAAGCTTTAACCATGCATGGGTTGAAAGACGCAGCGCGTTTTATTCAGGCCAAGGTGAAGCAGAAGGTTGCCCTGCGGGTGGTGCCGCACCTTCGATTTGTCGTAGACGAAAGCATTAAAAAGCAGGAAGCGGTGCTTTTGGCCATTCAAGAAGGCATGGAACGCACGGGTGCAAGGGAGCAAGATCCCACCGTGGATACGGATTCCTCTTCGGCCCTTTCTGTTGAACCCACTTCTAAATCTGTCCCCGAATCGGAAAGTGACTCGGCGTCTTCCGCTGCTGAGTCTGAACATCCCGAAACTTAACGTTATTTCGAAAGAACCCCTGTGCCCAAAAAAGCTGAAGCCGCTGGCAAAAAATTTACCGCGCTTTTGAAAAAAGCCTTGGCTGCCTACAAAGGCGAAGAGCCGCCACCACGTGACCCCGTTGCGCAGTTGGTGGTCGCGTTTTTGCAGTGGCGTTCAACACACCGTGCTGCCGAAGACGCATTCACCGCGTTGATGGCTGAGCTGATTGACATCAATGACCTGCGAGCCAGTTACCCCCACGAGTTGGTGGCCATGATTGGCGAGGATTATCCCGATGCCACAGAGCGTGTTATTCGGCTTAAGCAAGCTTTGCATGGCGTGTATCTGCGTGAGCACGGCAATGAGATGAAATCGATTGAGGGCAAGGGTAAAAAAGACCAACGGGCCTATCTCGACACGCTTTACGGGGTTCCGCAATACGCTGCAGCGCAAGTGACGTTGTTGAGTTTTGGGGGGCACGCGATGCCGGTGGACGAAAAATTGATCATGCTCTTAGAGCGTGAGGGAGCGTTGCCAGAATCGCTTGACGCGGCGGGAGCCGAGGCGTTTTTGTTGCGGCAAGTTAAGGCGGGCGATGCGATTGATGCACACTTGGCCTTGCAGTCCTGGGCAGATAAAAGTCGCGCCAAGTTCCCACCCACGGTCACTCCGAAATCATCGAAGGTTCAACACCCACCGATTAAGCCCACGGGTCCGCCGATGAAAATTCCGCCTCGTATTTCTCGGGCTGCGGCAAAATTGGCGGCGGAAAAAGCAGAGGCGGTTGCCGCAGAAGCGGCCAAGAAGTCTGGAGCCAAAAAGCCTGAGACCAAGGCTGCAGGCACGAAGAAGGCTGCGTCCAAAAAGTCTTCGCCAAAAACGCCTGCCAAGCCTACGGCTGCGAAGAAAGCCGCGGCCAAGAAGAAATCGCCTGCCAAGCCTGCGGCCGAAAAGGCTCCGGTTAAGAAGAAGTCCTCAGCGAAGAAACCCGCGGCAAAAAAGGCGGCTGCAAAACCTTCGGCTAAGAAAAAGACAACGGCCAAGCCTGCATCCAAAGCGGCCAAGGTGACGAAAAAGAAAGTTGTTCGTAAAAAAGCTTCGAAGAAGAAGTGATGTCCCGCAGGCGTCTTTGTGCTCGGCCGTGATTGCGTGACGGTTGGCCTTTTTTAAGGCTGGCGGGATGCGGCGGCGGGTTCCCGTTTTTTGAACTGGTTTTTAAAAGCCAGTTGTTTGTCTTCTCTAATCAAAATAGATCGCTATGCCTAGCCATTCCGCAGCATCTCCACTTGACCCCAGCACCCTACGCCTTGGCTTGCCCAAGGGCTCGCTTCAAGATCCCACGGTCGATTTGTTTCGTCGGGCGGGTTATCGCATTGATATGTCGAGTCGGTCGTATTACCCGTCGATTGATGACCCAGGCATGTCGGCCATGATGTTTCGCAGTCAAGAAATGTCACGGTATGTGGAAGACGGTGTGATTGATTTGGGGATTTGCGGCCATGATTGGGTGGTTGAAAATGGCAGTGATGTTCATGAGGTGTGCGAGTTGGAATATTCGCGGGCCACGAGCAATCCCATTCGTTGGGTGTTGGCGGTGCCTGAAGAATCGTCGGTGACCTGCCCCGAAGACCTTGCGGGCGGCATTGTGGCCACGGAGCTCACCCAGACGGTGCGGCGCTACTTTGAATCTAAAAAAGTCGATCTTAAGAAAATCGAGTTTTCGTGGGGTGCCACCGAGGTGAAAGCCCGTTTGATTGACGCCATTGTGGATTGCACGGAAACGGGTTCATCGTTGCGAGCCAACAAACTTCGTGTGATTGACACGTTGCTGATGTCGACCACCCGCGTGGTGGCCAACAAGGCGGCGTGGGCTGATCCTGTGAAACGGGAAAAAATTGAAGATTTGACGATGTTGTTGCAGGGGTCGCTTGCGGCGCGTGGACAGGTGGGGTTGAAGTTGAATGTGCCTCGGGCCAAACTTGACGCGGTGTTGAAGTTAATTCCGTCGGCTCATTCGCCCACGGTAAATGACCTTGCAGACACCGAGTGGGTGGCGGTGGAGGTGTTGCTCGATCGGAAAGAAGAGCGGGATTTGGTGCCTAAATTGAGTCGTGCTGGCGCGCAGGCGATTTTTAGTTATCCCGTTAATAAAATCATTCCCTAAATGGGACCATTTTTTTTGAGCGGGATCATTGGCGGCTTTTGTGCCGCCGGGGGGATGAGGTGCGTTTAAAAAAGGCAGGTTTTCGTGTTTGCGGGGGTGTTGCATTGTGTTTGGGGGATTGAATCTTTTTGTTGATCTTGGTGTTTCACTTGAGGCTCTTCATCTTCAACCTCGACGTACAATCTACGGATGCGTTTTAAGCTTTCTGTTGCCGTGCGAATGTTCGTGATCCTTGTGGTGTCGTGTGGCTTGATGTCTTGCGGCAGTAGGCCAGGTGCGTCGAAGAAGGGGGCGGACGTGGTGGCGGGGGACGTGCATGAACCGGTGACGCTGACTGAGGTGCCGCCGCCTTCAGGGTCGGACACCGAAAAGCTTGGCCCGCTGACGGGCGAGGCGCAGGTGAAGGCGGATCTTTCTTTAGAAGATGTTTTAGAGGGCATGCCTCGGGTCGTCCCAGAAAACGAGGGCGACTCTTTAACGGCAAATGAGTCGAATGATCTTGTTTCTGAGCCGCCGTTGGTGGCTCAAAAGTTTTTTGCGGTGGGGCGACAGGCGTTTCTTCAAGGGGACAATTTTGCGGCAGTGCAGGCGTTTGAAAAAGCGTTGCGTTTGGCGCCACAATCGCCCACATTGTTGCGGTCGCTGGGGCAGGCTTGGGGGCGGGCGGGCAATCGCGTGGCGGCGGCGGGACACCTGCGACGGGCTATGGCTGCAGATTCGTCTGATTTTGAAAGTGCGCTAACGTTGGGACGACTTGCCGCCGACGATCGGCGTTTTGACGAGGCGGTTCCTGCGTTTGCCCATGCCCTGAGCCGGGTTGAAGCGATGCAGAAGTCGCCATCGCCTGATGTTGCCGTGGACCCTGCTGCGGTTCCATTGCTTCACTTTTTTCTAGCTCGTGTGCTCGCAGAGTCGGGCCATGCCCGTGCGGCGGATCACAGTTACGGGGCTTATCTTGAGGCTTCACGTGAGCGCACAACGGGGACGGCGTTCTCTCGTGATTTGGCGATGGTGGATGCTCAGCGTGGCGAAACGTTTGTGCGCCGAGGAGACCTGGCCCATCAATTGGATGATCCGCAAGCGGCACTGGACTTTTACCTGTCTGCATCCAAGGCAGGGGTGATGAGTCAAGCAGGTTTGCGTAAACGTTTGCTTTACACCCGATTGCGGTTGGGGCAGCCCGAGGCGGCGCGTACTTTGGCGATGGCTGCGGTGACCGAGTCGCACGGCGACACGGCTGGATTGGGGTTGGTTCGCTATGCGGTGGAGCATGGTGTGCCTGCGGCGGCGTTGTCTGATGAACTTTCGGCGTTGTATGCGTCAGAGGGACGGCCCACCGCACTGGCCTTGGCGGCGGCGGATGTGCTTCCTCCAGTGAACGCAGCACTCTTGTTGGACGATCACCTTGCCCATCAACCGGCCGACACGGCGGTGTTAAAGCGGCGCTTGGAATTGGCGTTGAATCTTGAGGGGCAATCGGATGTTTCGCGGCTGTCTACGGCGGCGGGGTTGGTGGTGGTCGCCATTGGGAAATCTCCTGATCGCGATCAAACCTATGCCGATTTATTGTTGGCCATGATTGCTGAGAATGACGTTTTGCATGCAGATTCACTTGTTGATGTGTTTGAGGAGCCGCCGTTTGAAGCGCCCCGTGATGCGGCAGCAGATTACCTCTATGGGCGTGCATTGGTGTCGGTGGGGAAGACCCAAGAAGCGAGCGTTGTGTTTGAACGCATTTCGGATGCGGCGCTGCCTGCAGCGCGAGAAGCATGGGCGGAGCTGTTGATTGATTCGGGCGATTATGTCAAAGCAGAATCGGTGCTTGCGCCCCTTGCTGACGCCCATCGGCCGCGTGCCGATCGCCTGCGGGTGCGGGCATTGGCCGAGAGTGGCCGGGGTGATGAGGCGCTTGTACTAATGGAGACACTGCTGCGTGATACGGCGGGTGGGTCTGACATGCCTGGGCTGCTTCGTCAAAAAGCGAAACTTTTGCGAGAACACGGCGACGATGTTGATGCGGAGCGTGTGTTGTTGGATGTCTTGAACATGACGCCCACCGATGAAACGATTTATGCGGAACTTCTGGATATTTATGAAGACAATCCGGACATGACGCAAAATCTTCAGCGGCTTTGGCGACGCATGATTGACACCATTCCGCGAGCTCGCATCACACGTCGGCAATTGGTCTTTTTGCATTTGGTGAATTCTGATTATGTGGCGGCAGAGAAATTATTGACGCCTCTTTTAGAAGAAGTGCCTCATGACTTGGAGTTGGAGGGGGCGGCGGTTCAAATTTACACAGGCATGGGGCGTAACGATGCGTTGACCACATTGGTGACGGCTCATTTGGAACGTTGCGCGGCGTCGGGCGAGTTGCCTGACGATCAAGTGATGCAGCCGGCGATGGGTTATGCCCGCCATTTGAATGATCTTGATCGCGTGTTGGAGTTGAGTGAGGCCTACTGGATGCCGCGTCCGCCCAGTGCTTCTCGCAGTCTTGAATTGGCCCGTGTGCGATTTACCCAAGAGCGTTACGACGCAGCGGCTGAAATGTCGCGGGAGGGGCTTGATGCGACGTATGCCCCGCCTGTGAGCGATGACGAGGCGGCGGTGATGGTTTCGATTTTGAGTCAGTCGCTTTTGAAGCTGGGTGATCTTGAGCAGGCTGAGGCTGTGGTGTTGGCGGGCATGGATCGCTATCCTGCGCATGCTGCAGGCTTGGGTCGCAGTTTGGCCGCGGGGCTTGATGAAATTGAAAAGCCTGCGGAGGCGGAGCAATTTCGTGAAATGCTGGTCAAGCGTTTTCCGGATGATGTAGAACTTTGCAACGCGTTGGGGTATGGCTGGGCCAGCCGTGGCGAGCGACTGGATGAAGCCAAGGCATTGATTCAGCGGGCGATCGAAGCCGAGCCGGATTCTTCGGCCTACCTCGATTCCATGGGGTGGGTGCTATACAAGCAAGGCCTATTTGAAGAAGCCTTGGTGTTTCTTGAACGTGGCCACGGATTGCCTGGCGGTGATCATCCGGTCATCGTGGATCATGTGGGCGACGCGTATTACCGCATGGGGCGTGTGGCCGATGCGGTGCGGGCTTGGGGCAGTGCAGGGCAGGGGGCCTTGGCTGCGGCGGCAAATCCCAACAATCCGTCCAATCAAGACCCTGAAATGCAGGGGATTGGGGATCGTGTCGCGGCGAAGGTGAAGGCGGTTGCGGACCATCGTGACGCCCCTGTGGCCGACGTGGGCGCGGGGGTGGTGATTCCTCAATTGCCTGAAGTTGTCGAGCCTGTTCGCGAACCCGTGGAAGATCTTGCCCCTGCGGCGGCGCCGTTGTCTGGGGTGGATCAGCCTGCTTTGCCGCCTGTAAAAGCGGATGGGCCAGGCGTTGTTGTTGAAGATGTGGAGTAGTGGTTTTAACGCGTTGTTTTTGAGCGGTTTGGGGTAATTTTTCGAGATGTCTTGGGGGTGGTTGAAGTGCCTGTTTTCTGCTAAAATGGGCAGGCTTTGGAGCGTGTTTCAAAGCCCTTTTAAATGGCCCTCACGGCTCATCTCTTTTTTTGTCGCTTGGCCTTTATTGAGAGGCCAAGCCCCAAGGCTTTGTGAATTATGACCCAGTCCAACCCTGCCGGCGACGCTGCTTCTGAAGCCTCTGATTCTGAATACAGCGAAGACAGTATTGCGGTGCTCGAAGGTTTGGCAGCCGTTCGCAAACGCCCGGCCATGTATGTGGGCGGCACCGACAGTCGTGGCCTGCATCACTTGGTGTGGGAAGTGGTCGACAACTCGATTGACGAAGCGTTGGCGGGGCATTGCGATGACATTGTGGTGACGTTGCGACCTGACAACTCGGTCACTGTGGCAGACAACGGCCGTGGTATTCCGGTGGGGCTTTACAAACATGAAAACCCGCAGCTTAACGGTCGACCCACTGTTGAAATCGTGATGACGGTGTTACATGCTGGTGGTAAGTTTGACAGCAACAGTTACAAGGTGTCGGGTGGTTTGCATGGTGTGGGTGTGAGCTGCACCAATGCGCTGGCGAGTGAACTTGACGTTGAAGTGTCGCGCGATGGCAAGGTGCATGCCATGAGTTTTAGCCGTGGCGATGTGGTGGATGAGCTCAAGCAAATTGGCGAGCGTAAAACCCCGGGCACTAAAATCCGTTGGATTCCCGACGCTGACATTTTCGGCGACATCACCCATGACTATCCGACCATTGCCAATCGTTTGCGTGAGCGGGCTTATTTGAACCCGGGCATTAAGTTGGTCATTGAAGATCAGCGCAGCGAAGAGCAGGGCGGCAGTGCCCCGGCAGGTCGCACCGAAACCTTTAAGTTTGACGATGGCATCATTGCGATGGTGCGTCACCTGAATCAAGGCAAGACTGTTTTGCACGATCCCATTGCGGTGAGTAACACCAGCGAAGACGAGCATCTTTCGGTGGACGTGGCGCTTCAATATGTTGACGCCTACACCGAAAACATCACTTGTTTTGCGAACAATATCAATACGCCCGATGGTGGCACGCACTTGAGCGGATTTAAAACAGCTCTGACACGCACGCTCAATAACTACGCCAAAAACAATGGGGTTCTTAAAGGCAGTGGCCCGACGCCCAGCGGAGATGATTGGCGTGAAGGCTTGGTGGCGGTGGTGTCGGTTAAAATTCCAGACCCGCAGTTTGAAGGCCAAACCAAGGGCAAGTTGCTTAATGGCGAGGTGGAGGGCTTGGTGAGCTCGGCGTTGGGTGAGGCGCTAAATAACTGGACAGAAGAAAATCCTGGTGACGCCAAAAAGATTTGCATGAAAGCCGTGATGGCTGCCGAGGCCCGTGAGGCTGCACGCAAGGCTCGTGATTTGACCCGCCGCAAGGGGGCGCTTGACTCGGGCGGCTTGCCGGGGAAATTGTATGACTGCACCAGTAAAAACGTTGAGGAAAGCGAGATTTATCTGGTGGAAGGCGACTCGGCCGGGGGCAGTGCCAAGGGCGGTCGCGA
>JAZGFZ010000214.1:0-3748 GCA_036480015.1 Algisphaera sp.
CTGAAGATTTTGTGCAAACCGGAGCCGCCCCCGAAGAAACCGAAGGGCTGATTGACCTGCCCCAGCGTGTGGGCTCTGTTCAAGTGGCCGTGTTGCTGACTCAGTCGCCGCAGCCTGCCGGCGAGCCGCCACTGACACGCATGAGTTTTCGCTCGCGACACGCGGCCAACTCTGCGGACACGATCAACGTGGCTGAATTGGCCGGAAAGTTGGGGGGCGGCGGCCACGCACGGGCGGCAGGGGCCAAAATGCAAAAACCCGTTGATGTGGCGACGGAAGAACTGGTGACGCTTCTAAGCGACACCTTGGGCTAAACACGTTTTGGGGCCCTTTTTGTAGGGGAAAAAAGACGACTTTTCCACGCGATGCGTTTACGGCTCGTTAAGCCGTGGACAGCCTGTCGTATACGTCAATGCAGGCGTGAAACCGGGTAAAACATCTGCCGTGCAAGGGATGGTGTAACGCACCTGGCGGAGACAAAAAAGATTGAACCATTGCGTATTTTCTGCAAACCACTCTAAAGGACAATTATTACACTGGTTAAACCAAAAAAAAGCGTAGTGTGGAGAAAAAGCACTATATTTGGTTGGAGAAGAGGGTTGAAATACTAGATGTAGTGGTTATGATCCTTTCCCGTTCCAAAGAAGTGTTGGTAAGCCTGACCGCCACTTGGACTCAGGTGTCGCCTTCTCGCTTCGCAGGAATGAATCGCTTCTGACCGCTTAAGACGTCTTTAATGAGGTTGTTTAATAGAGATCGCGGAACTGCTTTCACCCCATGGACCCTTGCTTCGCCCCTTGCAACAAACGCCTTTGATAGGGATATCCCGCCCGGCTTGCGGATGTGTGTTTGTGCGCTGTTAACGCCCCCGATCCCAAAGCCTTCTCCTTCACCCCGTTCGACCCACCTTTAGCTCCCACTTGTGACCCATGCCTGTTCTTGCCGACCATCAAATTCGTGACCAAGTCACCATCGAGCCTTTTTCTCAAGCCCAGAAACGGGAAGGCAAAATTAGTTATGGCGTGTCGAGCTATGGCTACGACGTGCGTGTGGGCACACTCTTCAAAATTTTCACCAATGCACCCACCGATGGGCTGACGTCCATTGTGGACCCCAAGCAATTCGACGATCGCAATTTTGTCACCGTGGACACCGCGAAAACGGGCCGCGACTATGTCATGGTGCCGCCCAATAGTTTTGCGCTGTGCGAAACCGTTGAAACACTGGAAATTCCGCGCGATGTGCTGGTGATTTGTGTGGGCAAAAGCACCTATGCCCGTTGCGGCATCATCGTGAATGTCACGCCGCTTGAACCCGAGTGGCGGGGCAAGGTCACCATTGAAATCAGCAACACCACGCCGTTGCCCGCCAAGATTTATGCCAACGAAGGCATCGCTCAAATGATCTTTTTAAAGGCCGATGAGCCTTGCGAGGTGAGTTATGCCGACAAGGCCGGCAAGTACCAAGACCAAGCGGGCCTTGTGTTGCCCAAGGTCGATTGATGGCTTGACAGAGGATTTGAAGAGGCTGCAAAGTCTTTTCATGCCTGTTCCCACGGTTTTTTATCCAATCTTGTTTTCCTATCCAACCCAACTGCGAAACATCAATCATGGCCTTTGAATCACTTGAAGACGAACTTGCCCAGCACCTCACCAAAATCTGTGAAATTCAAATGTCGGGTGAATACACCCCGCGAATGGTTTACCAACCTGGCGTGGGCCTTCAAGGCGAGTCGCGTCTTGACAAAGGCCGTGTGGTGGTGCTCGAAGACATCACCCGCGACCAGCTTCGCGCCTTGGCCACGCATGATTACCTGTCGGTGGTCACACCCCGTGCCCATTGGTTTATCACCGCCACCGCCAAAGCCTTGACTGAATATGCCGACGATGACGCGTGACACACGTTTGCTTTTTTAACGAGAAGCACCGACATCACGCCCCTTTTTTTTAAACCTTCCTGTTCTCAACACGCCCTGCGTAACGCCCTCCGTTGCCACCCTCAAGGTTACGAATCATGAAAATCCCCCGCCGCTTTACCACCGCCAACACCGATGTCTTTTCCACTGTGGAGTGGACCCGACGTGACTCAAAAATTTCAGGCATGGGCGGAAAGGTCGTGTTTGAAATGAACGGCGCCGAAGTGCCTGCGTCGTGGTCGCAATTGGCCACCGACATCATGGTGTCTAAATATTTCCGCAAAGCAGGTGTGCCCACCGATGGCGGGCCCCAAGGCATTGCCGCGCCTGATTTCAAAAAAGGCGACAAGGTCACCACCGGCCCCGAACGTTCGGCCCGGCAAGTCATCCACCGTTTGGCGGGTTGCTGGCGGCATTGGGGTGAAAGCCACGACTATTTTGACACGACCGAAGACGCGCAAGCGTTCTATGACGAACTGTGCCACATGATGGTGCATCAAATGTGTGCCCCCAACAGTCCGCAATGGTTCAACACCGGTTTGGAATGGGCTTATGGCATCAATGGCCCAGCCCAAGGTCACTTTTATGTTGACCCCAAGAGTGGCAAAACCAAAAAATCAGAAGACGCTTACACCCACCCTCAACCGCACGCCTGTTTTATTCAAGCGGTGGACGATGACTTGGTGAATGAAGGCGGCATCATGGACCTGTGGACCCGTGAGGCGCGGCTGTTTAAATATGGCTCGGGCACCGGCACCAACTTCAGTAACGTGCGTGGCGAAAGTGAAAATCTTTCGGGCGGCGGTCAAAGTTCGGGCATCATGAGCTTTTTGAAAATTGGCGACCGTGCTGCGGGGGCCATTAAAAGTGGTGGTACCACACGGCGGGCGGCCAAAATGGTGTGCCTTGACTTGGACCACCCCGACATTGAAGCTTTTGTGAACTGGAAAGTGCGCGAAGAAATCAAGGTGGCGGCATTGGTCGAAGGCATGAAATGCCTGAATGGTGAAATGCAAGAAACCGCATCGCGGCTTGGCTTGGTGCTGGACTATGACTTCAACGGCGAAAGCTATGCCACGGTCAGCGGTCAAAACAGCAACAATTCGGTTCGCATTCCCAACGAATTTTTCCGGGCGGTGCGTGAAAACGCCGATTGGGGTTTGATTCGTCGCACCGACGGTGAATTGGCCAAAACCGTTAATGCCAAAGAGCTGTGGAACCAAATTGGGTATGCCGCATGGCGATGCGCCGACCCTGGTGTGCAATACGACACCACCATTAACGAGTGGCACACCTGCCCTGAAGGCGGCCGCATCAACGCAAGCAACCCTTGTTCGGAATACATGTTCCTTGACAACACGGCATGCAACTTGGCGTCGCTCAACATGCTGAAGTTCTACGATCATGAAACGCGGACGTTTGATGTCGAGCGTTTTGAACACGGCACGATGCTGTGGACGGTGGTGCTTGAAATCAGTGTGTTGATGGCTCAGTTTCCCAGCCGCGAAATTGCCAACCTAAGCTACAAATACCGCACCTTGGGCTTGGGCTACGCCAACTTGGGCGCCACGCTCATGCAAGCGGGCATTCCTTATGACAGTGAACGCGGGCGAGCGATTTGTGGTTGTGTGTCTTCGGTTTTGACCGGACGCAGTTATGCCACCAGCGCCAAAATGGCCAAGCAAATGGGGGCGTTTTTAGGCTATAAAGCCAACAAAAAGAAAGGCGGCAACATGCTTCGGGTGATTCGCAATCACCGCCGGGCAGCGTATGGTGTGCCGCGCGACCCTGCCGCAGGCAAGCGTCACGCATTGGGTGCCTATGAAGAATTGG
>JAZGFZ010000215.1:0-9166 GCA_036480015.1 Algisphaera sp.
GTTGTTGAAACCAGTGCAACACCCGTCGAAGAACAAGAGCAAAAGCAAACGCAGGACCAAGAACAGGACCAAGAGCAAAAATTGGTGCGCCGCAACCTTCGGGCCGAGCGAGAATCCATTGGCGCGACGGCAGGTTTGGGGCTGCGTCACACCGCTTCACCCACGGGCGATGTTTTGTTGATTAGCCCCAAGCAAATGCCTCGGGCGGTCTCTAGCTTGCTGGCGGCGGGCTGGATTGTTTCGGCCGATCAAAAAATTATTCGCGCCGCGGGCCCGCCAGCCCTGTCCATTACCACAGGCGTGGATTGGTTCGAGTTGCGCGGTCAAGCGACCTATGAACGCAGCGACGGCACCATCGAAACCCTCACGCTGCCGCAAATTTTGACGGCTGCACGGTCTGGCAAAAACATGATTGTGCTGGGCGACGGCACCCAAGCGCTGCTTCCTGAGCAATGGCTCGATGAGCATGGCCTGCTTATTGCACTGGGCAAAGTTGAAGGCGATCACTTGCGGTTTCGCTCGTCGCAGGCGGCGGTGTTGGACACTTTGCTTAACACCCAAGACCAAGTGGACTTTGACGACCGCTTTGCGGAGGCTCGCGAAAAGCTCAAGGGCTTTGAGGGCATTGATGCATTGGATCCTGCCGAAGGATTTGGCGGTACTTTGCGAACCTACCAAAGCGAAGGCTTGGGATGGCTCGATTTCCTCCGCACCTTTGGCATGGGTGGCATTTTGGCCGACGACATGGGCTTGGGCAAAACCGTTCAGGTGCTTGCCATGTTGCATGGCCGGGCCAATGGCGATCCTGCGCATTGCGACACGCCCGCAGGTAAAGAAAAAGTCAAAGCCCCCACCCGGCCTTCGCTCATTGTGGTGCCGCGATCGGTCATCTTTAACTGGCTTGATGAAGCCGAGAAGTTTTGCCCTGATCTTAAAATCATGGCTTACAGTGGCCCAGACCGTATGTCGTTGATTCCGCAATTTGCCGATCAGCACCTTATCGTGACCTCGTTTGGTCTCATGCGGCGTGACATTGACATTCTTAAAGAACAGCAATTCGACTATGCCGTGCTTGACGAAGCGCAGGCCATTAAAAACCCTTCCAGCCAGTCGGCCAAAGCGGCGCGGCTTCTGCAAGCCGACCATCGCTTGGCTTTGACCGGCACCCCGGTTGAAAACCACTTGGGCGACTTGTGGTCTATTTTTGAGTTTCTTAATCCCGGCATGCTTGGGGCCAATGCTCGCTTTAGCGAGCTTGTTAAAAGTGCGTCAAGCATTGCGACGGCCCAGCGGTTGGCTGAGGGCGACGACGCCGACACCAATGCAGCGCTTGATGAAGCCGCCGAACGCGGTCCTGTTCTCGACACACCCACGGGCATGCTTGAACTCCCCAAAACCAACCCCGCCGATACCGTGGCCCAAGTGGCCCAGGCGCTGCGGCCCTTCATTCTTCGGCGGACCAAAACCGAGGTGCTTAGCGACCTGCCCGCAAAAACCGAACAGACCATCCTTTGCAAAATGGAACCTGCCCAACGCAAGGTTTACGACCAGTTGCGCAAGTATTACCGCGGCACCCTCATGCAGCAGATGGATGCTGCGGCGCCCGGTGAAAAAGCCAGCCGAAGCGATGAGGATCAGGCCAACGCCACTGCGGCGGCGGCCACCTCGGGCGGCAACACATTCATGGTGCTCGAGGCATTGCTGCGTTTGCGGCAAGCGGCTTGTCACCCCGCACTGATTAGCAAGGAAGGTATCGACACCGGGGGCCCTGACGTGCCTTCGGCCAAACTCGACACCCTTGCAGACATGCTCACAGAAGTCATCGACGGGGGCCAGAAAGCACTGGTGTTTAGTCAGTTCACCTCTATGTTGAGTTTGGTGCGCCAGCGGCTGGAAGAGTTGGGCGTTCAATACGCCTACCTTGATGGCCAAACACGCAATCGCAAAGAAGTGGTCGAGCAATTTCAAGAAGACCCTGACATTCAAGTGTTTCTCATCAGTTTGAAGGCTGGCGGTGTGGGGCTTAACCTCACGGCGGCTGAGTATGTCTTCATTCTCGACCCGTGGTGGAACCCTGCTGTGGAAGCCCAAGCCATCGACCGAACTCACCGCATTGGGCAAACCAAACCTGTTTTTGCCTATCGAATGATCTGCGAAGACACCGTTGAACAGCGCATTGTTGAATTGCAGGCCCGCAAGCGAAAACTGGCCGATGCCATTGTGGGAGGCGAGCAAAACCTGCTTCAGAGCCTGACACGCGGTGATCTTGAGCAATTGTTGTCGTAATTCTTATGGCCGAGAGGGTATCCTTATCCGGTATTCCCGTAGGGTTGATACCCCAATTCACAGAGCGCGTCCTTTAAAACACGTATCTGACGGTATAATCAGACGATGAAGGTCTTGTTGGGTTTACCCCAATGATTCCAGTGTCGTCGGACTCATTGTGAGTCGCGCGGCACATGTTGTAACGATATTGCAGCTTGTCCGGCCCCCCGAGGGATTTGAAGAAGCAAATTAGACAGTTCGCCATGACGGCGAGAAGTCCATTGGCATTCTTCACGAGCGACCCAGCGATTGCGTTTGCAATGTTCATTCGCCTGCGAATTGCCCCCCCCCTCTTGATGGAAGAAAATAGCCGTGGCAAACATCTATGTAGGAAACTTGCTCTACGCGACGACCGAGGCAGACTTGGTCGAATTCTTTAGCCAATGGGGCGCCGTTGAACGCGCCACCTTGGTTTATGACCGGGAAACAGGGCGGCCCCGTGGTTTTGCATTTGTCGAAATGGAGGATTCCGGTGAGGCATCCAAAGCCGTCGAACTGTCTCATGGTGCTGAACTTAACGGGCGTCCCTTAACCGTGAATGAAGCCCGCCCCCGTGGCAGTGGCAAAAGCGGACCGGTGGGTGGTAATGCCAGTGCCAATGCCGATCAGCCTGCTGCAGCCCCCGCAGGTTACGGCAACTCCATACACCCACCGACCACCAATGCTGCTCCTCCGGCCTCTGATCTTCCCAAAGACGAAGATCTAGAGCCTGTAAGCGCCTTTCCTCAGGCCGATGAGCCTGTGAAACGATCGGGTGGCTACACCAACTATGTGCTTCGCTAGTGCACCGTCAAGCCTTAATCTTGGGGTCAGCCTTTTGGGCAAACGGTGCTGGCTCCGCCCGCGGTAGGCTGGATTCGCAAGCGAACTCAACGCGTTACCTTGAAATTTAAGCTTGACGCGGCAGTAGGTTTGTATTTAGAGTTGAAAACGTAAACGGATATTCAAAAACAGGCCCAACCCTAAAAAGGTTGGGCCTGTTTTTTTACCTTTCCATTGCGCCCAAGTTATTTGGCGGGGGGTGTTGTTATGACCCGGGGGTGCTGGGCACAAAGGCGTCGATGCTTAGGCCAAATCCTGCGAGTGCTTGGGGCACAAAGGGGTGATCGGTGATGAGCTTCATGCGTCGCACGCCCAGGTTGCGCAAAATTTGTGAACCAATGCCATAGTCCAGTGTGCTGCGGCGTCGTTGGGCGCTTTCGGCCTCGTCGGTGTTGCCCAGCTGCATGCCTCCCCGGCCATTGCCCCCCCCGCCCAAAGGTTGGGCGGTTTGCAGGCGGCGCAGCAACCCGCGTCCCATTCCTTCATGTCGCAAATACACCAGGGCCCCGCAGCCTGCATCTTGAATCATCGCCATCGATCGATTCAGCACCTCGCCTGAGGGCTGTTGAGCATCGCCCAATACATCGCCCAGCAAGTTTTGACTGTGCATGCGCACCAGCACCGGGTCGGCCACATCAGCCACGGCCCCGCTTGCATCGGCCTCACCCAGTTTTCCGCAAGTGAGGGCCACATGCGGAAACGGATCCACCATTGATTGGTAGGCCGTCAGGTGCCAATCGCCGTGGCGGTTTGAAAAGGGGACCCGGTCGATACGCTGCACCAAAAGATCGCGCTGCATGCGGTATTCCACCAAATCCGCCACGCTGCATCGTTTTAAATTGCATCGCTCGCATAATTCGGCGATCTGCGCAGGTCGCGCCATCGTGCCGTCTTCATTCATAATTTCAATGCCCACCCCGGCAGGTTGTAGTCCTGCGATGCGACACAAATCCACCATGCCCTCGGTGTGTCCGGTGCGCACCAACACGCCGCCATCGCGTGCCCGCAAGGGTTGAACGTGGCCGGGTCGATCCAAATCGGTTGCCCGTGTGGTGGGGTCGGCCAGGGTGCGTACGGTCAGCGCCCGGTCGGCGGTGCTTACGCCCGTGGTTAATCCCAAGCGGGCCACCGCATCCACCGTCAGGGTGTACGCCGTACCGTTTTGGGTGGTGTTCACCGCCGCTTGAGGCGGCAACTCCAATCGGTCGCACGTCGCGCCTTCCAAAGACACAAACAGCATGCCGCGCCCTTCGCGCAGCATGAAGTTAATCACCTCTGGCGTTGTGAACTCTGCCGCGCACACCAAGTCCCCTTCGTTTTCACGGTCTTCGTCATCGGTGAGAACAATCATCTTGCCTGCGCGGAGGTCTTCGAGAATTTCAGGGATGGTGTTCATATTGAAGTGGCAGATGGGGGTGAGCAGTGAATGCGACGTAAGGCGCTGGGGTGTGGTTCGCGTTTAAATGGATCAAGTGCCAGGGCCCATGCGAAGCACGGTTCGCGGGCTCAGCGGCATGGCTTCTAGTAAGTTCGACACATCGTTGGCGGTGACAGCCATGAGCTTGTCGAGTTCTTCGTTGAGCGGCGTGTAAGCACCTTGATAGGCCCATTGCGTGCCCAGTGCATGCATGCGACCGGCGGGGCGCTCGCCCTGCAAAGTGGCTCGGGTCGCCAGTTTGTTGACGGCCCGTTGCATTTCATCGGCGGTGAGTGTGCGCTCGCGGGTCACGGTGTCCAACACCTCGCAAAGTGTTGCTTCCACCGCTTGGGCACGCTCTGGGTCACAACTGGCGTAAGCCATAAAGGCCCCGCTGCCATCTTGGGGCATAAAGCTAAAGTCTGCTTCTTCGGCGGTGCCTGGATCCACCAACGCCCAATACAAGCGCGATCCTTCTGAGTCGCCCAAAACATCGGCCAGCACCCGAGCGGCATAACGACGGGGATCTTGGGCCGAGGGGCCAGGACACAGCAGCCCCAAATAATGCCGGCTTTGCTTGGCGTCGGTCACGGTTCGCGCCTTGGCCTGAGCGGCGGGAATGTCCGTGTCTCGCGTGGCCCCGGTGGGCGACCAACTTCCACACAGTTGCCCCACCTGATCTGTTAATGCGGAAAAGTCCAGTCGCCCGGCTGCGGCCACCACGATGTTGTCGGGACTGTAACGCTGTTCAAAGTAACCACGCATCTGCTGGGCGGTCATGGCCGTCACGGTGTCGGTGGTGCCCAACACCCGATGTCCCAAGGGATGCTTGCCAAAAAAATCTTCCAGCAAGGCATCTTGCAATCGCCATTCGGGTCGGTCGTCGTACATCCCGATTTCTTCCAAAATGACATTCTTCTCCATGTCAAAGTCTTCGCTTCGCAAAGAAGGGCGCAGCATGTCGCCCAGCAAATCGGTTGCCTGCGCAAGAAACTCGGGCAGTACATGCGCGTAATACACGGTTTGTTCGTGGCTGGTAAACGCGTTGTAGTCGGCTCCCAACTCGTCAAATTCTCGATTGACATCGTCGGCAGTGCGCCGGGCGGTGCCCTTGAACATCATGTGTTCAAGAAAATGCGACACCCCCATGAGTGCGGGTATTTCATCGCGGGCACCGGTTTTCACAAAAAAGCCCACTGCGGCCGTGTGGGCGTCGGGGTCGGTTTCGGCCACCAAGGTGAGACCGTTGGGCAACTGAGCATGTTCAAAAGCAATCGGCATAGAATCCTCGGAGCATCGGGCGGCAAACCTGTGGCGGCGGCGGGTGGGGTTCGCTCGCTTGGCGCCGCGGGGACGATGACAGTTTACGGGTCACTCGAAGGAAAGGCAGGATCGCCTTGGTGAGATTCTTTTAATTCAAACCTTTTTTCCCATTGCGTATGCAATCGTTGGCGTAACGAAAAACCAGAGTCTTGCCCCAAACCCATGGCGTGGCCCATGAAACCCAGCAGTAAGAGCCACTGGGCATCCAAAGGGGCTTGTCCAGACCGAACCACCCATCCACGATGTCGCCCACCGCGCGGAGACAGCTCGGCCATCACGTGGCCACGTTGCCGCAGTTCCCAGCGGCGACGAAACCATCCCACAGGCACCAACTGCCAACGTTGACCGCCAGAGGGTTTCGCAATATCCCAGTAGCGTTTGAAATGACGCACAGGCCGCACTTCCCAGAGGCTGTTTTCATCAGGCCCCCACATCACAAATCCCTCGCCCGTTCCAGGCAAGCAAGGGGCCAGCCGATACAGCTCGCCTCGCCACGAGGCTGCTAAATCATGGGTCACCCAGCGTTCAGCCAATCGCCCCACCTCCAGCCCATCCAGCCAGAGTCGCAGCCGTGAAGGAAACGCACGCTCGGGGATCGCCTTGAGTTCCATAAGAAACGCAAAATAGACGTTCGTCGTGTCGATGGGTTGCATGCCCCCGCGTCTCATGTCCCAATGTTGCGACAGTTAGAGCAAGACGCGAAAAAGACGTGGTGAAAAATCACCACGGCTTACGTATTGATCGCGTTTTACGAAGGCAAGGTTGATTCGCCTGCGACGAGTTATGAAAATTTATCGAGTTCAGCCTTAAAGTCGTCTTTGGACGTCATGCCCACAAACTTCTTCACCACTTCACCTTTGTTAAACAGAATGATCGTGGGAATGGCACTGATGCCATATTTCATCGAGACGTCACGGCTGGCATCGGTGTCCACCTTGCCCACCTTGACCTTGCCTTCGTATTCTGAAGCCAATTCGTCAATGACCGGTGCAAGCATGCGGCAAGGCATGCACCACTCGGCCCAAAAATCGACGAGAACAGGCAATTCGCTGTTGATCGCGTCGGTTTCAAAATTAGTGTCTGTCAGTTCAAGAACAATATCGCTGGCCATGGGGGTCTCCTAAGCGGGATGCGTATCCGGTGATTCGTTACAACCGGAGACACAGCATAACCACGTTGGCGTGTGAGATATTCCAGTAACCGTTCGCGCGTTTATTGAGACGTTGTCAATCGACGTGAAATTCGCGTCTTACGCTTTTGGACGAAGGGGCTGAGGGGCAAAGTGGAAAGGCAAAGCAGATAGCAATTAGCAAGACACAAGCGAACGGGTGTGTCGCCTGGAAAATCGTAGCCGCTCACTGTTTTTTACCCGCCATGGCCGACGCCCCTTTGGTGGTCATTCCCGCGAAGGCGGGAACTCCAATTTGTGCGCGAAGGCGGGAACTTAGAGTAGTACGCGAAGGCGGGAACGACAGAAATCAAGCGGATCTTCCTCTTGCTAACGGCTACTTGCTAATCCCTAATTGCTATCCCCCTCCTGCCTTTCACTTTGCCCCTCAGCCCCTTACTCACTTAGTCCCTTCTCGCTTCCAGCATTTGACTGGCGTCGGCGGGTTGCCAGCAAGCCCATGCCCAGCAAAAGGCCCAGTGTCGAAGGCTCGGGAACGGTTCGAATTTGCATGGCATTAAGCCGATAGCACCCTCCCTCCCAACTTCCCGCATCAAAAGTCAAAACCGTTCCGTCGGAGACAAACGTGCCGGTGATGTAACTTCCTAAAGTGCCGCGTGTCCCATCGTTTTGAGGCACGGTCGCCACCACGCCGCTGCCTTGCTCGGTGAACGAAATAACATTGCCCGCCACCCCGGAGATGTTGCGCGAATCATTGGACCAAAATTGAATTTCATACGACGTTCCTGCAACCAGATGATCGATACTGATGGCATCGGATCCATGGTCTCCTATTTCATAAACCCCCGACTCCAGCATGGCGTCATAGCTCGCGTTTCCCGTTGTTGCGGTCGATCCTGCTTGGCTCAAGAACTGGCCATACATTGCAGGCCTTTCGTCGAAAGACACATTGCCCCATGTGGGTGCAATTGCGCCCACCAACGCGGCGTCAAAGGTCACGCCGTTGATTGTGTGGCTAATCGATGACGCAAAGCCAATCGCTTGAAAAAGACTTCCCGTGGTGCTGATGTTTGAGGCGCCTGAAATTTGAGTGGCATTTCCCCATGAAATGAGTGATGCTTGGGCAGGCATGGCCACCACAGCCATTGCGGCACTACAGATAAAAGTCCAATTCGACAAACGCATTTCAATCATTCCTTGAGTTCAAATAAAAACGGGTTGCCTGACGCCAATCCATAAACAGGCCACGGTTGCGGCAAAGCCGATTCAAAGATCGAATTAAAGTGACCTTGTGTCCATTTAATCTTTGAAAGGTTGGCTTTTGGAAGGAAAAACAACTTTTTGGAGTCGATTTCTTTGCGCCTCTGATACACTGATATGCGTCTTTTTTTAACTGGAATCTGTTTATTACTGAGCCACCTATGCGTTTACGCCATTTTTATTTGATGACAGGCCTTGCCACGCTCACACTGGGAACAACGCTTCCCGCTTCGGCCCTGATTGTCCAAGGCTCCGGATCTGGAATCGCAATGCCTTCTGTCGTGTCCAACGCCTTGGGGCGGTGGGGTGGCAACGCCGGGGCGGTGGCGGTGGCTTCCGAATGGGTCTTGACCACTCGACACCAAGATAGCTTGGCCAGTCCGCCCAATCGCACGGTTGTTTTAGACGGCAGTTCTTACACCGCACTGGCCAGCGATCCTGCCAGCGTGGTTAATCTCAATGCCGACCTTCGCTTGGTTCGTATTCAAAACACCGATGGCAGCACCGCCAACCTCACCGCCACGTTGGACGTTTACGACGGGCCCACACTCACCACGGGCACGGCACTTACCCTCGGCGGCTTTGGCCCTGGCCTAGGTGCCGCTTCAGGCGCCGACGGCTTTGCTCACGCAGGAGCCAACAACAACACCAACCCGCAGCGTTTTGGCACCAACACCCTTGACGCCCAAGGTGCCCTCGATGATCCCGGAACGATTTACGACACCATGGGTGTGCTTGTGGCTGATTTTGATGACATCGGAGCATCTGAATCCACCGTGGGCCCGGGCGACTCGGGCGGCGTGTGGCTGATGAATGATGGCGGCACGTTTAAAATCACCGGCCTCACCTTCGCGGTTGACACCCCAACAGGCGGCGCCCCGGCGGCTTTT
>JAZGFZ010000216.1:0-34420 GCA_036480015.1 Algisphaera sp.
CTTGATTGCTGCCAAGAGCGATCCGTCATCTCTTTTTCTTACAAGCCTACAAGCACCGGTTTATGTTGATTTGAAGGGAAGATTCTCGATAGAACCGGTTCAAGATCTCAGGCACGGGCCAGGTCGCACATCCTTGCGCTACTTTTAATGACATCGGGTGATGGCACATCCTTGCTTCAGTAATCCTACGGGAGTTCCCGGGCTTGAGTTCGGGGCTGAAGGGCCTTAAAGAGAGATGTGGCCGAGAATAAAGGCGTTTTTAGGTGTGTGTGGTTGCTCAATGAAAACGAGATTCACTCCATCCAAGACCGTTATAACCCATCCTGACAGGCTCAATCGGTTTATTTTAAAAAAAGGGAGGGGAGCTGTGTGTTTTTCGTAGAACGACATCTTGGCCTCAGTCGTCTGGCCTCGCCGGATTGTTTCAAATTCCCCCGCAAGGAGGTTTAAGCGATGTTTTTGACGCTCTTACACCCGATTTAAAAAAAAACAAGTGAGTTTATTTGCACAACGGGTCTCCCAATTGGTTGTTTATGGCGACACCAACATGAGACGACCGGCCGCGTGTGCCAGGTCGGTTGTCAAAAGTCGTTTCTTTCAATGAACCACGAGGTCTTACCATGAATATCACTTGTCCTTCCCGTCGCCGCTTGCTCCAAGCACTGGCCAGCCTTGCTTTGCTTTGTCCGTCAGTGGCATCTTTGGGTGATGTTTTTGACCACGACTTCCAAAAACGTGTGGGAGATCGCGCTGTTTTCAATACGTATGGGCCTGCGTGTGAAATCAATGGCGTGGTCCAGAATGAAAACGGCGATGCGTTTCTCGAGTCGGTTCAAATGGCCAACGGAGACGAGTTCACCGAGTTCTATCAACCCGTCGCAGTTCACGATTTCTACTTCCCCTCGAATGGAGGGAGAGACATCGCTGTGAGAGGTGGAACGGCCATCACCGTGGGAAGCCAAGGCAAGCATTATCTTGGACGCATGGTCAATGATGGCTATGACAGGACGGTAAGCGACGCAGACAAAGAAGCTTTTAGCAAATTGACTCGTCAGATGTTTGCCAATAACAATTTAAACAACTACATCGACATGGGCGGGCAAAGCCCGTATTTCGAGTTCATCATCGAGTTCAACCTTGCATTGAAAGACAATGATCCTGAGCCCGATGACTTTGGTGAATTGTTGTACTTCGAACGCGGTGGAGGTGGCGGCAACTCTTGGATTACCCTGCAAGCGGTCGATGAAAATGGCGTGGGGTTGGGCCCCGAGTTGGCCATTAGCCCGCACGAGACACTCCACACGTCGCCACCGACCATGGTGTGGGCGATACGAAGGTCCGGAAGACCCAACAACGATCAGTACATGGGTGCTCTTGATATTGACATCAGTCGGTTGGGTGTGACAGAAACCCAATTTCTGAAAGTGCGTCGAACAAAGACCAGTGACAGTGGTTGGTACAGCACCGGGAGCGGGGTGGATTACAACCCTGACTTCAAATTCATGGCGGTCATCACCCACCCTGATCACTTGGACTACCCCTTGGCCCAGTACGATTGATTGTTGATTTTGATCTTGCGTTCAGCAAATAAAAAGCCCATGCCATCGCGGCATGGGCTTTTTATTTATTAAGCGAAGGCGTTTTATTTACTTTAACCTGCTTCGGCAGCCATTTTCTCGGCCTTGGCCTTGGCGTCATCCAAGGTACCAACATACATAAATGCACTTTCAGGCAAGTCGTCGCCTTCGCCTGCACAGATGCGTTTGAAGCTGTCGATGGTTTCTTTAAGCGACGTGTAAATGCCGGGGAACCCAGTGAACACTTCGGCGACGAAGAAGGGTTGGCTGAGGAAGCGTTCGATTTTGCGGGCTCGGCCCACAAGCAGCTTGTCTTCTTCGCCCAGTTCATCCACGCCCAAAATGGCGATGATGTCTTGCAGGCTTTTGTAGCGTTGCAAAATGGTTTGCACTTGGCGGGCCACGGCATAGTGCTCTTCGCCCAGTACGCCGGGGTCGAGAATGCTTGATGTCGAAGCCAAGGGGTCAACCGCAGGGAAAATGCCTTTTTCGGCAATGCTGCGCGAGAGTGTGACGAATGCGTCAAGGTGGCTAAACGCTGTGGCGGGAGCCGGGTCGGTGAGGTCGTCTGCAGGCACATAAATGGCTTGCACCGAGGTGATCGCACCTTTGTCGGTTGAGGTGATGCGCTCTTGCAGTTGGCCCATTTCGGTTGAAAGTGTGGGCTGGTAACCCACGGCCGAAGGCATGCGGCCTAGGAGGGCCGACACCTCGGAGCCCGCTTGCGTGAAGCGGAAAACGTTGTCAACGAAAATCAGCGTTTCTTTGCCTGAGGTATCGCGGAAGTCTTCGGCCATGGTGAGGCCCGACAATGCCACGCGAAGGCGGGCGCCCGGAGGTTCGTTCATTTGGCCAAAGACCATGGCCACTTTGCTGAGCACGCTTTGCGTGTTGCCTTCGGAATCGGTGAACGTGCTTTCATCCATTTCGCCCCACAGGTCGTTGCCTTCGCGGGTGCGTTCACCCACGCCGCAAAACACCGAGTAGCCGCCGAATTCACGGGCCACACGGGCGATCATCTCTTGAATGATCACCGTTTTGCCCACGCCTGCTCCGCCGAACAAACCAATTTTGCCGCCGCGAACGAATGGGCAGAGCAGGTCCACCACCTTGATGCCGGTTTCGAGCAGCTCGGTGCGGGGGTTGAGTGCGGTGAATTCAGGCGGGTCACGGTGGATGGGGGCTCGTCGGCTGGCGTCCACGGGGCCGCGTTTGTCGATGGGTTCGCCCAGCAGGTTGAACACACGGCCCAGCACGCCTTCGCCCACGGGCACGCTTACGGGGCCGCCTTGGTCGACACATTCCATGCCACGCATGAGGCCATCGGTGGAGCCCAAGGCCACGGCTCGCACTTGGCCGCCGCCGAGGTGTTGCTGCACTTCGCCCACAAGGTTGATGTCCAACCCGTTGTGGCTACCGGTCACCTTGATGGCGTTGTAAATTGACGGAAGATCCGACTCGGGAAATTGAGCGTCAAAGGTCGAACCGATGACCTGAGAAATGATGCCGGTGGCTGCCATGAGGAGTCCTTTGCAGGGGCGAAAAATCAGGGGCAAAACACTGCGACAACCGCAGCGCGAGAGGGCACTGTAGCGGCCTCTGGGCCCAGAGCAACCCACATATATCGATTTTCGATATATTGTGGGCCGTGCGTTTTTCCCACCCCAAAGCCGATGCCTCAAAACGAACGCTGTTTCGCGGCAGTTTGGACGTTTTGGTGTTGAGTGTGCTCGCTGAGGGTCGCTATCACGGTTATGTCATCGAAAAGCAGATTTTCGGGGCCACGGCGCAAAAAGTGGGCGCGGGCACGCTTTATCCTTTGCTCCACCGCATGCAGGCCGAGGGTTGGGTGGTGGCAGAAGCGGATGTGGTGCGTGGCAGATCGCGAAAGGTCTACGCAATAACAGATGCAGGTCGACAGGCCTTGCGGGTTCAGGCTGCCCAGTGGCAAGCCACGCTCGCGCGTATGCAAGGGCTGGTGCTGCCTGCATTGCGGCAGATCACCCGTCATCATCCAGGTGCATCGCAAGGCCTTTAAAAGTTTCTTCGCAAAACCGCGTCTCACGCGCCTTACACTGACAACCCCATGCCCCAGCCCATCGACGTTTATTTGCTTGCCGGTCAGTCCAACATCACGGGCCACGGCAGTGCCGATCAAGTGCCCGACGCCTTGGTGGCCGCGCACCCCACGGCACTTCTTTATCACGCGCCACTCGATGGCCCGGATGACGAACGCAGCTTGCGCCCTGCCTCGCGCACGTGGGCGCCGCTGGCGCCGGGGTTTGGCCGCATGCCGCGCGGGTTTGGTCCCGAGTTGTCATTGGGCCATGACTTGGCAGAAGCATCTCCCTCGCCCATTGCGATTATTAAGTGTGAGCAGCCCGGCACCAGTTTGTTTGCCGACTGGCGGCCTGAAGAACTAGACGACACCACCACCTTGGCCACGCGATGCTTAGATGACGCCGCGTTGGCCATCGAACAATTGTTTGAAGATGGGTTTGACCCACGCTTTGCAGGGTTCGTTTGGTATCAGGGCGAGTCTGACACCGACGATGCGAACCATGAACCCGATCGCTACGCCGCGCAGCTGCGTGCATTGCTCGAACGCATTGACGACGAACTGGCCGAAGGTCGTGGCTGCGACAAAGTGTTTGTCAGGGTGAATCCCGCCGACCCCCAAGCCAAACATTTGGGCGTTATTCGCCAGCAAATAGAAGCCTTGGCCAATGCCGATGCCCGTGCGGCGTGGATTGACGTTGACGACCTCGCGCTCATCGACGCGTGGCATGTGGATGGCCCGGGTTTGATTGCCGTGGGAAAACGTGTCGCTGCCGCGCTTGCAGAACTTCGCCCAAGTGCAGCCAAGTTTGAACCTGAACCTTCGCAACCGGCGGTTTTAGAAACGGTGCCTGCATCTGAAGTCGATTCTCCTCTTGACGCTTCTTTGGATTCCTCCGTTTCCCCGGCCTCAGCGGTGAAGCCACCTTCTGTTGAGGCGGCGTCCGAAGTGGTCGCTGAAGAGGCCCCGCCTGTTGCCGCGGTACCTGCCTCCAAGCTGCCGGGCCGCAGTGCATCGGGCAAACCGCGAATCATTGCGATGATGAATCAAAAAGGCGGCGTGGGGAAAACCACCACCACCGTGAACGTGGGGGCCGCATTGGCCAACTTGGGCCACAGCGTGCTGGCCATTGACCTAGACCCGCAAGCCCACCTTTCGCTTAGCTTGGGCATCGAGCCCGATGGCTTAGACAAGTCGCTTTACGATTTATTTACCAACGATGAAACCACCGCCATGGAAATTGTGCGGCATGTTCCCCCCGACTCGCGCAACCTTGCAGTGCTTCCTGCCGAAACCAACCTTGCAGGCATTGAAAGCGAGCTCGCCGACTTGGTGGCCAGCGGTTTGGCTCAAACCATTTTGCGCAACAAGTGCAACGACCTTGCAGGTGAATTTGATTATGTTTTGTTGGATTGCCCGCCAAGCCTTGGGCTTCTCACCATCAATGCGCTCACCATGGCTGATGAAATCATCGTGCCCATGCAGGCTCACTTTCTTGCATTGCAAGGCATGACCAAGTTGTTTGAAACCATTGGCATGGTGCGCAAGGGCATCAATCCCAACCTCACGGTCTCGGGCGTGGTGCTTTGCATGCACGAAGCCAACACCATTTTGGCCAACGATGTGATTGGGGAAATCGAAAACTTTTTTGAAGCCGCCCGAAACACCGACCAACCTTGGGCCAATGCCCAGGTGTATCAACCGCCCGTGCGCCGCAACATTAAATTGGCCGAAGCACCCAGTTTTGGTCAATCGGTCATCGCCTACGCCCCTGAATCCAACGGCGCCAAAGACTATCTCGCCGTGGCCAAGTCGATTGCAGGAATGTAGCGGGCGTTTGTGGGTTTTAAAAACGGGGCAGATCAAAGCGGGTTTGCTTGGGCCTCCACGGTTGATCGCTTGCGCATGAGGTAGCGCGAAGCGCCCAGCACCAACACCGCCAAGGCCAGCACTTGATACGGGGATATTCCGCCTACAAGCTTGGGTGTGGATCGCAAGGGTTCGTGGAGCATGCGAAAAAGCCCGTAGGCGATGAGATACACATGAAACAATTGACCCAAATGATTGCCGCGACGTTTTAAAACAGCAAGTGCGGCAAGGGCCATGGCGTTAAACGCCATCTCCACCCACGCGGCGGGCCACACGCCGCCCGGTGCCCATGTGCAAGCCACCCCGGTGCAGCAGCCGTGAAAAAGACAGCCTGCCCGACCTGCAATAAGGCCCGCAGGCACAGCCAAGGCAAACCAGTCGCCTGTGGCGTTGCGCACACCAGCGACTTTTTTGCCCAGCTCGACGCCTGCATAGCCACCGAGCAAAGCCCCCAGAACAGTTTTGCCCGTCAGCCAAATATCAAGACGATTGGGATGGTTGAAGTGCATCCAACCTTCTGCCAACAAAAAGCCGATTTTCGCGCCCATCAATGCGCCCATCACCGCGCCAAGAAACACGGGTGTCATTTGCGCGTTGCCGCGTGTGCGGCGCGTCCAAAAAAAGGCAGACACGGTTAAGGACAACGCCATCAAGCCGCTGTAAATCAATGAGCCGCCGTTGGGGCCAAGCAGTGGAAGTAATCGGTGGGTTGCAGTCAATGGGGGGTTAGCCTTTCATCGCGTAATGCCGACAAAAGCTATCCAGCTCGCCGTTTTCTTTGATCACATGCACGCAGCAGCGATCAACGCGGTGTTGGTCGTAAGTCCATGCGTCCATAAAGGGCTTGATGAATAAGCGAAACACATTGCGTGGTCCAATTTCCAATTCCTGAAGCACGGCGCCCAATTCTTGGGTTTCGCAGCCGCAATGTTTTAAGTCGTCAAGGTCAAAGTTGACACGGTCGGCGAGGAAACCTTGAAGCTGCTTAAAATCCACAAAGTCGCTCACGCGCAACACGCCATTGGGCGCGTCGTCATGGCGAATTAAATAACCAATGGTGTGACAGTTGGGGTCGCCGCAAGGCAGGGGGGTGAAGTCGGCTTCAGTGACCGTGCCGTGGGTTTGGTTCACCACGGCGTGAATGACATCGGCCACATTCAAGTGGCTTGAGTCCGTCGTGCGTTCAGGTGTGGGCGCCTTGCCCTTGACCGTAACACCCACTTCGCCAGATGTTCGGCCCGAACCAAACTCGGGTTGAAAAACCACGCCGCGAACAATCGGCCGTTCAAGTCCAAACAGCACAGCCTCTCCCAAATGAGGCAATGCGGCGCGGTTCACTGTCATGGCCAAGGTCACAGGCACATTCCATTGGCCGCAGCAATCAATGACCCGTTCGCGCATTTTGCGTAAATCAAGGCCGCGCAACGCCACTTGCCCGGCCTCTTGCACGCCGTCAAATTGAAGGTAAATCTCAAAATGCCCGTGTTGCGTGTGGGCGTCTCCCAAACGCTGGGCAAAGTCAGGTTCTTGGGCAATGCGCAAGCCATTGGTGTTCAGTAGCACATAGCCAATGTGTTCGTGGCCCAACGCCCAATGAAGCAATTCAAAAAAATCAGGGTGCAACGTGGGCTCGCCGCCCGAAAGTTGCAAAATGTCCAGCGGCCCTTTGCGAGCAACGACGGTTTCAATGCGCTGCTTAAAATCGTGAAGCGAAACCACAGAAAGATCATGCCCCGGCAGGGGCGGCGCGCTGCCTGCATAGCACGTTGGGCACGTGAGGTTGCAATCTTCCACCATTTCAATCAAAGCAATGCACGTGGCCCCATGTTCCACGGTGCCGCCAGACTTGTCTGGGGCTGAGTCTGAACCTGAGCCCGGCGAGCAGCACCCGCCCGAATCACCTCCGCAACACCCGCCATCCGCCCCCACACTGTCGAAATACCATTGACGATTTGAGTTAATCAGCACCTCAAAGGCGCCGTGGTCTGGGCAGGTTTTTTGCATAAACACGCATCCGTCGCGATCGACGACCACCGCCGGAACCAGCACACGGCACACAGGGCAAAGGCTGGTGGTGTGCTTAAGAACATCATCGGTGTGAGTCGCAATGGATAGGGGCATGTTTGGTTTTTTATGAGGAGAAAGGAAGGCGCCGTGAAGCGTGCCATTCAAATGGAGTTATTGAAAGAGCTCATAGAGCATGCGCAGCCACCAATAGAAACGAAGGTTTGAGTGATCCAAAAGAGGGGCCAGAGCAATATGGTTCGAAACCAGCGGTGGCGAGGTGGCGATCCTAGCGGGGCAACCACCCGTGGGTGCCACCACGCCAAAATCAATGCCGAAATGCTGAGTAGCGCAAAGCCATAAGGAACCCACATTAAAGAAAATATGGGGAGAGGAGTGTTCGGGTGAGTTGTTGTTTCGCTGCCGTATGGCATGAGTCCCACCCCAAAGCCCACGACGATGGGGGAAAGCCACAGCAGAGCGTAGAACCCCAGCAACTCACCCTTAAAGAGATGGCTTTTTGCGGAGTGGGTTTCGTTTGGATCTGTTTCGTCAATCATTTTAAAATCCCCCCGCCATACACGCCGTGCATGCTCCAAAATAGCTTGCAGTAACAACGCCTTGCAAAACGGCAAGCGTGGGCACTAGCCAAAATAGGTGGTGGCTCAAACCCTGCTGGCGACGTTCGAGGTTGCGATTCAAACGCAAGGCCAGCGATATGTTCAGTAAGCCGCCCAGTGCGATGAGAAGGCCAATGCCTATGACAAGCAGAGGGGTTTCGAGTGCGCCGCGGTCTATTGCAGTCAGCACCACGATGACCAATCCCATCAGTTGTATCCATGGAAAAATCAAAAATAACAAAATGAAATGGCCTATTACGCCTTCTTGGTGTTGGTCGGTCCATGTTGCCCGAACCGACAATGGTTTAAATGTGAATGGGGTGTCGCATTCTGGACAAGCGCCTTGGGGCGCAAGGGCGTCGCACACGTCTTTTAAATCGTAGCCGCACCGCTTGCAGGTCAACGTGCCCAATGCTTGGTCGCCTTCATTCATATGTTTTATTGTACGGCGGGCTGGTTTGGCTGCGGCCTGCGGCTCATCCATTAAACTCTTGCTCTGATAGCGCCCTGACGCCCTTGTTCTTTGTCCTTGCCAAGTGGAAACCCTTATGTCCCTTAATCTCGCATCCATTCCCGGTGACGGCATCGGTCCTGAAGTCGTCGACCAGTCGTTTCTTGTGCTTGATGCGGCGGCCAAGGCCACGGGATTGTCGTACAAAAAAACGCATTTTCCGTTTTCGGCAGAGCACTACATCGACACGGGCAAGGTGTTGGATGACAACGACATTTTGGCCTTGCGCGGCTTTGACGCGATCATGCTTGGGGCGGTGGGCGGCAAACCCAATGACCCTCGGTTGGCAGGCGGGGTGATTGAAAAAGGCATTTTGCTTAAGCTTCGATTTGAGTTGGATCAATACATCAACTTGCGGCCCGTCAAGCTGTACCCGGGCATCGACACGCCGCTGAAAAACAAAACCAGCAAAGAAATCGACTTTGTTTGCGTGCGTGAAAACACCGAAGATTTGTATTGCGGTTTGGGCGGCATCATGCGTAAGGGCACGCCCCACGAAGTGGCCAATCAAACCATGGTGTCCACGCGTCATGGGGTAGAGCGTTGCGTGCGCTATGCCTTTGAAACGGCCCGGGCCCGTCAAATTGCAGGCTATCGCGGACACTTGACATTGGTGCACAAAACCAATGTGCTTAACTTTGCTGGCGATACGTGGCTTCGCTGCTTTAAAGAAGTGGCCGGAGACTACAACGATGTGAAAACCGACTACCACCATGTGGATGCATGCTGTATGTACATGGTGGCCAAGCCCGAGATATACGACGTGATTGTGGTGCCCAACATGTTTGGCGACATCATCACCGACTTGGGCGCCGCCATTGCCGGGGGCATGGGCATTGCGTCATCGGGCAATCTCAATCCCGACGGCACCGGCCCCAGCATGTTTGAGCCGGTTCATGGCAGTGCCCCTGACATTGCAGGCGAAAACAAAGCCAATCCCATTGCGGCCATCGACTCGATGGGGCTTTTGTGCCGCGAAGTGGGGCGCATCAAGGGCGATGATGCTGCGGTGAAAGCGGGCGAAATGATTGGCGCCGCGGTGCAAAAAGTCACCCCGCAATTTTCAGGCAAAAACCTCGATCGCTCGGGCTTTGGATGCGATGCCATTGGGCAAATGGTGATCGAGGCGTTGTAAGAGCTGGCTTTGAACGTGTTGGCGTGTTGAAGAAGGTCAACGTTCGCGCGGTTTAGGGCGCGCCTTGAACAGTGACCACCAGTCGCCGTGAATGGGGCGCTGCGCGATGTTCCCATAGGTAAATGCCTTGCCACATGCCCATGGCCAATCGCCCGTTGTGCACGGGCAGGGTTTCAGATGTGCGTGTGAGGGCCATGCGAATGTGTGATGGGCTGTCGTCGGGGCCTTCGGCGGTGTGCGTGTAATACGGTTCGTTTTCGGGCACCAACCGCTCCATGAATGTCTCGAGGTCATGGCGCGCCGACGGGTCGGCGTTTTCCATGATTACCAATGAGCATGATGTGTGCTGAACAAACACATGCGCAAGCCCTGTGTTGACGCCCGACGCCGCCACCACTTGAGCCACCTGCGAGGTGATGTTGGTGGTGCCTTGGCCATGGGTGGCGACACTGAAAAAGTCTTGATGGGTGATGTTGTTCATGGTTTACTTTGAGTGAAGCCAAAGCGTGCGAGTGTTTGGCATGTCAGGGCGATGTTGAACCGCCTGCCGCATAACGGCGACCTTTCCACAGGTTGCCGCCACGGTAAAACCGCCAAGCACTGGCCACAATAATCAAACTGTAGGCCGCCGCGCCCAAACTCATGGTCCACGCATAGCCAACAGGCAAGTGCATTAACTTGCGGCCGGTGTTAAGGGCCCGCGCTTGAAAAAGGATTGCGGTGATGGCGGCCAATAGGGCCAGTGCAGGCATCCACCCTGGCGCGGCGATGAGCCATGCTCCCGCCAGCAGGGCATACACCGGTGGAAACACATTGAAAATTGCAATCAAAATTATCGCTCCCGCGGCATTCCACCAGCGATGGTTCAGGCCCGCGTAGGCATTTTTAGTCAGACCCTCCCACATGTCCGCCACGCCGTCATACATGCGGCATTCTTGAAGTTCACCTGCAATGGCCACGCGGTGGCAGGCGCCTGCGGCCTTTAAGGCCATGCCCAGCTTTAGGTCTTCAACCATCTCGCCTTTCACCGCCTCATGGCCGCCTATGGCATCATAAAAACGTCGCCGAACCAAAATAAAGGCTCCGCCAGTTAAAGCCCAAGGGGTGTTGGGGTCCATTGCTTTTTCAAACGGCATCATGATCCCCAGTGCCAGCACCAACTGCAATTGCACAATGGCTTCCATTGCTGAACCAAAACGCAAGGTGGGTGCGACACCCAAAAGATCGGCGTCATGCTCCAAGGCGTAGGCCATGGCCGATCGCAACAATCGCGGGTCCCACAAAATGTCGGCATCGGTAAAGCACATCCAGTCGGGTGGGGGCTCGTTGGATTGATCCAGCGCCGCAACGCCGCATTGCACCGCCCAGCATTTGCCCATCCACCCCGCAGGCGGTTCATCGTCGTTGCGCACCACCACAAGGTGGTCAAATCGCTTTGCCATTTCGGCTGTGATTGCAGGTGTGTCGTCTGTGCTCGCATCATCCACCAACACCACTTGATAGCGGCCGGTTTCGTAATCTTGCGAACACAGCCGTGGCAGCACTTGAGGTAAATGCGGCGCCTCATCACGCCCGGGGGCAATCACCGCCACGCGCGGCCAATGTCCGCCGCCGGGCACTTTTGTGGGCGGTTCAAGACTCAATTGGTAGTTCAAAGACCGCCCTCGGCCTCCAACGATATTCACCCACGTCCACACCAAAGCAGAGAACAGCGCGAAAGCCAAGATGAGGTAGAGCAGTGTCATGGGGGTGATGTTTTATGGTGGTTCTAGGAAATCGCTATGGCTTCCAGTATCCTGAGTGCTTGTCAAGTTCACTTTTTTATCCATGCTGAACATCGTAGACAACATACCGTTGCTGGAGGACATTCTTGGCGTGTATCGCGACTCGGTTGGGGCGCAGTTCGATCCGTATCGCAACCATGTCTATCGTGTGGTGAATTACTGTTTTGCATTTTGGGATTGCCAAGGAGACGACCAAGATAAACTTGTGATTGCAGGGTGTTTTCACGATTTGGGGATCTGGCCAGAGGACCATTGGGATTATCTCCCGCTTTCCATCGAGCGGGCGAAGCAATATCTCTCAGAAAAGGACAACCCGCACTGGTCTGATGAAATCGTTCAAATGATTGATCTGCATCACAGGTTCAGGGCGGTTGCCAAAGGTGTGTCGCCCCTTGTTGAAGTGTTTCGAAAAGGCGATTGGGTGGATGCGTCATTGGGGTGGCGGCGATTTGGATTGGACCGATCGGTGATTCGTGAAGTGTCTTGTCAGTTTCCCAACCTGGGCTTTCATCGCAACCTTTTTCGGCTTGGATTCAAGCAGCTTGTCCGGCACCCTTTGAATCCCATGCCCATGATGAAGTGGTAATGCCGGATGGGCCGCGGGTGTTTTTCATTAACGCCGCGCATTAAAAAACGCCCCGGCGTGGAGGGTGTGACTTATTTCCCTAGGTCACACGATGTTCACCTTGTAAAAAGTGAATGTCGTCTCCACGCCAAAGGGCGCCAGGTTCCCACTCTCCCTTATTTCCCAGCGTTGCAGCCGCCGTTTTACTTGCAGGCTGCATTGCTCCACGCTCCCCGTGGTCAAAACACATCGCGCGCACTTGGGGAGGGGGCGGCAAACACGATGCGACGAAATATGAAAGGCGTTTAAAGTGAGGTCTTGTTTGAAGCGAAGCCGTCGAAGTGAGTTCTTTGAAGCGAATCAGTGGAAGCACGATGCGAAACACGCGGCGTTGAAATGAATGAAGCCACGAGTTCCACATTAGCGTGTGTGGTTTTCAAGTCAAGGTTTTTTTGCCCCGCGACTTGACGCATTGTTCGCCCTAATCGTCAAACAGGCGTTTTTGATTGGCAAGGGGAGATTCGGACGACTCTTCTTTGACGATGAGCATTTCTTCGAGCAAGTCGTCGAGGTTGTCGATGTTCATATAAACGCTGGCAAAACGAATGTAGGCCACTTGGTCGAGCCGTTTGAGTTTGTTGACGCACAGGTGGCCAATGTCGGTTGATTCCACTTCTTTCACGCCGCGCTTAAACAGCTCGCGTTCAATTTCTTCGATGGCTTGTTCAAGCTGGGCTTCGGTCACGGGTCGCTTGTAGGTGGCTTTGAGTAATCCGCCTTTGAGTTTTTCGCGGCTAAAGGGCACCCGGCCGCCACCGCGTTTGATGACGCTCACCCGGGCGTGGGTTTCAACGTGTTCATAGGTGGTGAATCGCTTGTCGCATTTTTTGCATTCGCGTCGGCGTCGAACCGAACCGCCGCCTTCGACCTCGCGCGAGTCGATGACTTTGTCGTCGTTGACTTGGCAAAAGGGGCAGCGCATGGGCGGGGCACGAATGGGGAAGGGAAAAACGAAGTTCAATCGTTTGTGGGGCGGTGTTTGCAGTGTTTAGGGTAACGCAAACGGTTTGTGTCGCGGGTTCTGTTAGATTTGACGCATGCGTATTGCTTATCTTGGAGATTTGGTGGGAACCTCTGGCCGTCAAGCCCTTACTCAGCAGCTTCCGCATTTGCGTGAGCAGTGGGGGGCCGACGTGGTGATTGCCAATTGTGAAAACGTGGCCAATGGGTCGGGCATTACGCCAGAGCAGTACAAAAAGCTAACGGCGGCAGGGGTGGATGGCATCACGTTGGGGGATCATGCCTTTCGCAAGCAGCAAATTAAGGCCACGCTGAATGAAACCACCCGCATGATTCGCCCCTTGAATCTGCCGCCCAAAGCATGGGGCCATGGGGCGATGGTGATTGCTGGCGCGGGCAAGCGACCCGATGTTTATGTGGCGATTGTGTTGGGGCGGCTTTTTATGAACACCCTGCAAGGCAGCGACCCTTTTACGGCATTGGACCGCTGGTTGGCGGGCCTTCCGAAAGATGCGGTGGTGCTGGTGGAGCTGCATGCCGAAGCCACCAGTGAAAAGGTGGCCTTGGGGTGGTATCTCAATGGTCGCGTGGCCGCAGTGGTGGGCAGTCACACTCACGTGCCCACCGCCGACGCGCGGGTGCTGCCTGCCCCTGGCAGTGAATTGAGTATTCCTCGGCATGACGGGCCGGTGACGGCGGGCACGGCCTATGTCACCGATTTGGGCATGACCGGCTCACGTGACAGTGTTTTGGGGCGGCGGGTCGATCGCGTGGTCCATCACATGAGCACGGGCCTGCCCGCAGCCTTTGATGTGGCCGAGGGGCGACCCGAAGTGCATGGCGTGGTGATTGATATTGATGACACCACCCGGCGAGCCACCGCGATTGAGCGTGTGGCCTTAAGTGCCGATATATCAAAGCCGCCGTTTGCGATGGGCTAAACAAGCCCCCGGTGATTTCGTTTTGTTTGCTGTTTGAAAGCGTTTGTCCATGTCTGCACCTCTTCGCTACATTTTGACCCTGCAATGTCCCGACCGCGTGGGCATTGCGGCGGCGGTGTCTCAGTTCATCGCCGGTTTTAAGGGCTGGATTGTCGAAGCCGCGCAGCATGCCGATGCCGGCACAGGCTTGTTTTTTTTGCGGCAAGAAATTTTGGTTGAGTCGGTGCCTTTCGATGTTCACGAATTGCGTGATCGCTTTCAAAAAGAAGTGGCCCAGCCCTTTGGCATGACGTGGCAAATTCGTGATCCTGCGGTGCCGCACAAAGTGGTGATTTTGTGCAGCAAGCAAGATCACTGCATTGCCGATTTGCTGCATCGTTGGAAAACCCACGACCTAAAATTTGATCTGCGTGGTGTGGTTTCAAATCACAACACCATGCAGTCGATGACCCAGTGGTATGGCGTGCCCTATCACCATGTGCCGGTGGATAAAAACAACAAACAGCCCGCGTTTGATGAAATACATCGCATTTGCGCCCAAGAAGATGCCGAAACTTTGGTCCTCGCGCGTTACATGCAAATTTTACCGCCAGAACTTTGTGACCAATACAATGGCAACATCATCAACATTCACCACAGCTTCTTGCCCGCCTTCATTGGCGCCAAGCCTTACCACCAAGCATTTGACCGTGGGGTCAAGCTCATTGGCGCCACCTGTCACTATGTGACCGCAGAATTAGACGCGGGCCCCATTATCGATCAAGACGTCACCCGTGTGGGTCACAGCCAAGACGCCGATGAGCTGGTGCGTCGCGGTCGCGATGTGGAGCGCAACGTGTTAAGCCAAGGGCTACGCTATCACCTAGAAGATCGGGTGATGCGCTATGGAAACAAAACCGTGGTGTTTGCGTGATGCGGTTGCCGAGTCTTGGGTTTTGCCTTTCGCTTTGATTCTTATGCTGATTAAGGGAGGCTTCAAAAATCAGGACAGGCAGGAATGCCTGTCCCACCGAAGCTTCCGTAGCCCGCGTGAATCGTCGAAATAAGATGGGTTGCTCGCAATTCCCTTGCTTTGATGTCTTTCTTCGTGCCTTTGGGCCTTCGACGCTTCGTGTTTGCCTTGGGATGTTGAACGCGGGCGCTACCACGGGGTTGAGTCGTTGGTTTATGTTAGATGTTCTAAGGCAGTGCCTCACGCAAAGGCGCATAGGGGGGAATCGTAGAATGCAGGGGGCAGGTGTGGTTTGAGGGTGAGGGCAACCCGCCGCTGCGCCGCTACAATTGCGGCACCATGTCACAAAAAAACAACTTCGATCTGATTGTCATTGGCGGCGGCCCTGCGGGCTATGTTGCGGCCATTCGTGCGGCCCAATTGGGCATGAGTGTGGCTTGTGTTGAGCGAGACAAGCTTGGGGGGGTGTGTTTGAATTGGGGCTGCATTCCCACCAAGGCTTTGATTGCCAGTGCGGAGCTTTATTCAAGCATTAAGCACGATGCCGAAGACTTTGGCATTCAGGTGAAGGGCGCTTCTTATGACTGGTCCAAAGTGATTGGTCGTTCGCGCAATGTGTCGAGCACGCTTAACAAGGGCGTGGGGTTTTTGTTTAAGAAAAACAAAATCACCCATGTTCAGGGGCATGCCTTTATTTCAAAGCCTGGCGTGGTTGAGGTGTATGACCCGGCCCATGTTTCGGCTCAGCCGGGCACCCAAGCCGACCAGCCTGGCGACATTTCTTTTAGTGGCAAACCCAGCCAAACCCTCAGCGGCAAAAACATTTTGATTTGCACGGGTGCGGTGCCCCGCCCCTTGCCGGGGGCTGCTTTTGACGGTGAGTCGATCATTGCTGCCAAAGAAGCCATGACCTTGCCTAAGCAGCCTAAGAAGCTTTTGATTGTGGGTTCGGGGGCCATCGGCATGGAGTTTGCTTACTTTTACAACGCGTTTGGAACCCAAGTGACGGTGGTCGAGATGCTCGATCGGGTGTTGCCGATAGAAGATCGCGATGTGTCCAAGGTGGTTGAGAAATCATTCAAAGACCAAGGTATTACGGTTCTTACGCAGCATCTCACTCAGTCGATTGAGAAGACGGCCCATGGTATTAAGGCGGTGATTGCCAGCACCACCGGCAGCAAAAAGACGCAAACGCTGGAGGCCGACAAAGTGCTGGTGGCCATTGGGGTGCGTGGCCGTTTTGATGGGTTGTTTAAAGCGTCGTTGGGACTGCAACTGTTTAAGGACCACCTCAAGGTGGATTACAAAAAACCGGGCGCCACTTACGCCACTTCGGTGCCTGGCATTTATGCGGTGGGCGATGTGATTGGCCCGCCTTGGTTGGCCCATGTGTCGAGTGAAGAAGCCATTGTGGCGGTTGAACGTCTTGCGGGTCATGTGGCCCCTGATGTGGATTACGACTCGGTGCCTGGCTGCACGTATTGCAATCCGCAGGTGGCTTCGATTGGTCTTACTGAAGAAGCCTGTAAGGAACAAAAGCTTGATTACAACGTGGGCACCTTCCCGTTCCAGGCCAGCGGCAAGGCCCAAGCCATGGGCGATACGGGCGGTTTTGTGAAACTGATCACCGGCAAAAAGCACGGCGAAATTTTGGGTGCTCACATGGTGGGCCACGGCGTGACCGAGCTAATTGCTGAAATGGGCTTGGCCCGCCGACTTGAAGCCACTGCTGATGAACTGATTAGCACCATGCACGCTCACCCCACGTTGAGCGAAGCGGTGCATGAAGCGGCGTTGGGAACCGATGGCCGCATGATTCACGGATGATTTTGAGGGCGTTGTGAGCGTTTGAGGTGGGCCTTTTGTGTGAACATAAGAGGGGCCCGATAAGGCTTTGGTGATGTGTTGGGCCGAGAACGATGGCCGCTTGGTTTTTCGCCATGCCAATCCTTGGGGGTTGGCCGATGAAAGGCTTCGGACACGGGTCCGTTTGCCCATGATCCAAGCCATTGACCTGACCAAGACCTTTCATCCTCCGCGCGGCAAGCCGGTGGAAGCGGTGCGCTCGGTGAGTTTTACGGTGCAGCCGGGCGAGGTGTACGGGCTTTTGGGGCCCAATGGGGCGGGGAAAACATCGCTTTTACGTATGTTGGGCACCATCATCACGCCCACGTCGGGACATTGTCTTGTGGATGGCGCGCGATCAGACGCCGACCCCGAAGCGGTGCGTCGGCGGGTGGGGTTTATGTCGGGCAACACCAAGCTGTACCGTCGGTTGTCGGGCCGCGAAACACTGCGCTATTTTGGGCGGCTTCATGGCATGGCAGCAGATTCGCTTGAGGCGCGTATTGAAGAGCTGATTGGGGCTTTTAACCTTGAGGCGTTTGTGGATCGACGCTGTGATTCTTATTCCACGGGGCAAATGCAGCGTGTTTCGATTGCGCGGGTGATGCTGCATGATCCGCCGGTGCTGATCTTGGATGAGCCGACTTTGGGCTTGGACATTATGAGCAGCCGCACCATGCTTGATTTTGTGGGTGCGGCCCGCGACCGAGGCTGTGCGGTGATTTTTAGCACGCATTACATGACTGAGGCCGAGCTTTTATGTGATCGCATAGGGTTTATTTATGCCGGCCGGTTGTTGGCTGAAGGCACCACGGCCGAGTTGTATACACAAACAGGCACAACGAATTTAAAAGACGCGTTTTTGAACATGGCGGATGAAGCGGATGCCGCGGGCCCGATGTCGGACTCCGAGACGGAGCCCAAGGCGTGAACTTTTACACCATTCGCACCATTGCGGCCAAAGAGCTTCTTGAAACCCTGCGCGACAAGCGCACGTTGATGGCAATGATCGGCATTCCGCTGATTTTGTACCCGCTGATTTTATTGGTGGGCACGCAGGCCATTGTGTATCGGCAAGGCAAAACCCAGCGTGAAACCTCGCGCGTGGTGATTGCGCAAGGGGTGCCCGATGTTGTGCGTGCATGGCTGGGGGAAGACGAAAAAATTGAAACGGTCGAAGGCGACGCCTCTCAATCGGTTTCAGGTCTGGCGTCTAAAACCTTTGATGTGGTGCTAAAACCTGCCGCCGAGGATTTTGCCCCCGATGCACTGGAAACGGGCGGCACGTTGCCGTTGGTGCTGGAGTTTGACAGCACCATTGGGCGTTCGGTTGCGGCTCGCGGGCGCATTACCGAGCGATTGCTCGACGCGGCCGACGTGATGGTGGGGCAACGGTTGGAAAAGGTCAATATTGCTCCGGCGCTGATTAAGCCCCTTCGGTTGCAACCTGCCGACTTGGCCCCACCGAAAAAACGTGCGGGCAATGTGTTGGGCAATGCGTTGCCGATGCTTATGATCATGATGTTGGGCTTGGGGGCTTTTTACCCGGCGGTGGATCTTACCGCAGGCGAAAAAGAACGCGGCACTTTTGAAACCTTGCTCGCCACGCCCACCAGTCGCCGCGAAATTGTGTGGGGCAAGTTTTTTGCGGTGGTGGGGTTGTCGTTGGCCACGGGTTTGTTGAACTTGGGCTCCATGGCGATCACGCTGTGGTTTCAGTTGGCTCAACTTAAAGCTGCCGGGGCCGGTGGTGCTTCGGGAGGGGTTGATCTTGCGGCGCTGAGTATTTCGCCTGTTGAAGTGGGGCTTATTCTTTTGATTCTTGTGCCGCTGGCGGTGCTTATTTCTGCCGCCATGATGTCGTTGGCATTGATGGCCCGCGAATTCAAAGAAGCCAGCAATTATATCTCACCCTTTTTTCTGGCCATCATGTTGCCGGCTCTTTTGGTGTCGGTGGCGGGTGTGGAGCTAACAGGTGCCACGGTGTTTGCGCCCATTGCCAATGCCGCGCTGCTTTTTAAAGCTCTGCTCATGAATACGGCCACCGGAGCGCAGGTGTTTGGGGTGTTTATGTCCACGGCTGCTTATGCCTTGCTGGCCTTGCAAGTGGCGGTGTGGATGTTCTCGCGTGAAGACGTGGTGTTGTCTGAAGAAAAAGGCCTTCCGCTCACGTTGCGCCGCAGTCAATTTGTGCCGCGTGACCGGCCTACGGCGGGCGTGTCGATTGCGGTGTTTGCGGTGTCACTGTTGTTGTTTTTTTATGTGGGTTCGTGGGCCCAAGCCCGTGAACTTATTAGCGGCTTGGTCATCACCCAATGGGGCATTTTGCTGCCCGTGGCAGTGGGGTTGCTGTGGTTTGTGCGGGTGGATTTGGTCAAAGCATTGCGTTTGCGTTTGCCCCGACTCGCCGCGTTTTTGGGCGCTGCCATGATGGCGTTGGGCTCGGTGGTGCTGGTGCAGCAACTTACTTTTTGGATGGGTCATGTGATTCCCACGCCCGAAGCATTTAGCCAAGGCATGGCGCCGCTTGTGAAAAACCCCGGTGACTTCGCCACGTTGGCATGGGTGTTTTTTGCGGTGGCGATTTCCCCCGCCGTTTGTGAAGAGGTGCTGTTTCGTGGGGCGATTTTGTCGGGCCTTGAATCCAAGTTAAAACCCGTGGCGGCCATTGTGGCCACGGGCCTTCTTTTTGGTTTGTTTCATATTTACCTGCACCGCGTTCCGCCCACCACCGTGCTTGGGCTGGCCATCACGTGGGTGGCTTGGCGCAGCGGGTCTTTGTGGCCTGCGGTGTTGTATCACCTGATTAACAACGGCCTCGCGGTTTTGGTGGTGCGTGAAATTCTCGACCCTCAATGGTTTGGTCAAAAAGAGTTGGCCAATGGCGAGGTGGAAATGGGCTATTCCCTTGGAATGCTCGGCGCCGCAGGACTGTTGTTCGTGGCGGGGGTGGCGGTGGTTCAGGTGTGGGGTCGGGCGCGACCCGGGAGGGTTATGTGAGGGCGTAAGGGGGTTGCGGGGGGGCTCGGCCCCGTTTATTTGCAGAACGATTAGAATGAACCTTCATACCTAAACGACTTCTCTACAGCAATCCTGCCGTTATTCAAGCCGCAATTGAACTGCGGGTGCGGCCGCCTGCGGAGGCCAACTCGTCTGAAGCAGAAAAGTGGAATGCCTGTGAAATTCCTGAGGGCTATTCCCTTCGAGTGCAAGAAGAATCCAGGCAAATACCTGTTGTTCGAGACGGCCGCACCAGCCAAGAAACGCAATCGGAGTCGTCTGTTCGAGAATGGATCAACCAAGATGAAGGCAAGCTTATTCGCATGAGCCCTGTTTTGATGGGCCTCTCGCATTATCGCGATCGTGGTGAGAAGGCTTGGAAGGGGTGGGATTCATTGAAGTCTGACACGCTGGCGGCTTGGGAATCATTTCGAGAAGTGGCGCCTGAGAAAACTCAACCTCTTTCGCGGATCGGTTTGAAATACATTAATCGTTTCGACCTTCCCGGCGAAAACTTGGCGCTCGACCGCTATTTTCGAACACTCCCCGATACGTCGGCAGATCTTCCTGGCCAAGGGATGTCTAGCTTCATGCTCCAGCTCGACCTCCCCCAGCCTGATAAGGATGCAAATGTTCGGTTGATTTTGGTGCGTGTCCCCCCGCTTTCGGATCAGGAAAACGTGGTTTCGATCATCTTGGATATAGAGGCGTACTACAAGGTCAATTCGGCGGATCCGCTTGCCGATGGGTTCTTAAGTGATACACTTGCGACGCTTCATAGGCTTGAAAATGATGTGTTTGAAAGCACAATAACCAAGCACACCCGCCAGCTGATGAAACCCAAGGATTCTTCTGAGACCGTGACGTCATGAACGCGATTGCCTCTGGAAATTATTTGCCGCTCATTCCTCACGCGGAGCCTTGTGGCGCAGTTAAATGCGGAAATCCTTTGCGAGCCTACCAACAGAAACTGGTGTTAAACCAGCCAATGATGTGGGAGGTTGTTAATAAGCTCAAATCGTTTGCTGAATTAGTTCACGGATGGGACGGCGATCAAGCGCCCGCAATTTGCCCCAACGTGATTGCTGCGGTAAGGGACTTGATCGTTAATTATGCAGATTTGATCGCGTCGCCGTTTTTCGTCGTGCTCACATTGGAGGGTGGCGTGCAGTTGGAGTGGCGGCGCGGTTCGCGCGAACTCGAACTTGAACTCATTAACCCATTCCAAATCGAATACCTCTTCACGGATGAAGACAAAGGCGTCAGTGAAGAGAATACGTTCGCATTGAACGACGAGTCGCTTATCCGCGAACTGATCACGCGGGTGAATGGTGGCTGAAGAAAAACCGCCGTCGTCAAAAATGACCCCTTGGGGGCCCAAGGCAGACGACGCAGACAATGCGTTTCGTGCCGTGCACGAAAACCATTGGCTTGATGGCGGATTAACATCGGCAACGTTTAAAACGGGCAATCCGTTTTCGGTCTTCCTTCAATCGGGACTTGATAAAAATGCAAGTTTCGACGAAGCAGGAAAAACTTGTGTTTTACTGCTTGAAGAAGGTGATTTGGGGGCAATCGATTCTTCTTCTGCTATTGTGGCTTTCAATTGCGGGGAGGCTGACGCCCTTGGCTTTGCGACCCATATCGCACGCTCACGTTTATTACGGTGATGCAGGTAAAGTGGCGCCAAAGGCAAAAGCTAGGAAATTGCGAGAATTGGCGTCGGAAAATTATTCGAGAGCCGTAATTGTAATTTTGTGATGATGTCCCTTGTTCTTTTTTACCCTTTTTCACCCACGTAAAGCATTCTCATGGCCCTGACTCCTTCCACCATGCTCGATTTGGGCACGCCTGCACCGGATTTTGCACTGCCTGCCACGGGGGGAACCACGGTTCACCTTGAAGATTTTGAAGAGCAGCCGCTTTTGGTGATGTTTATTTGTAACCATTGCCCGTTTGTGCACCATGTGGCGCCGGAGTTGGTGCGTATTAACGATCAATATGCGGGGCAAATCGGTGTGGTGGCGATTCAAAGCAATGACATTGTGACCCATCCGGATGACGCGCCTGAAGAAATGGCGACGGAAAAGAAGGCTCGCGGTTATGCCTTTCCGTATCTTTTTGATGCGGATCAATCGGTGGCCAAGGCTTTTACGGCGGCTTGCACGCCGGACTTTTTCTTTTTTGATGCCGACCACAAGCTTGTTTATCGCGGGCAGCTCGACGATTCTCGTCCGCATCGTATTGCCAGCGGTGAATATGACGAGCGTAATGGTCTGGCCAATGGCCAAGACTTGCGGGCGGCGATTGACGCGGTGTTGGCAGGCACGCCTGTGCCCGAACCCCAGCGGCCCAGTGCGGGCTGCAACATTAAATGGGCGGCGGGTTCAGAACCTGCGTATTTCACGGCGTGAATGCGGGGCGAACCTATAACGATGCACCGTATTCTCGCCCTTAATTCGTATCAAGCAGGTAGCCACGAGGCTTTTCTCAAAGGGTGGATGGCGCACACGCGCCATTGTTTAACGCCGTTGGCGTTGCCGGGCCATCATTGGAAGTGGCGTATGCGGCATGCGGCGGCGACGTTTGCGCAACAGGCCGAGGCCTTGGAGGGCGTATTCGACGCGGTGTGGTGTACGTCGATGCTTGACCTTGCGGCTTTTCGTGGGTTGGCACCGGCATCGATTGCGGGCTTGCCGTGTCATTTGTATTTTCATGAAAACCAGCTCACGTATCCCGATCGACGTCATGATCCACGCGATCATCATTTTGCGATCACACATTTGACGTCGGTTTTGGCGGCGGTGAAAAGTGGCGGAACGGTGACTTGGAATTCGGCGTTCAATCGCGATTCTTTTTTGGTGGCATCGCGAAAGATGCTTAAGAAAATGCCTGGACATGAATTGGACAGTGCGGTTGATTTGATTGAGGCGGTTTCGGGGGTCGCTTCGCCGGGGGTGGAGGTGCCTGCGCGTTCAAGCACGTTGCGCCGTGCCGGGCCGCTTCGTGTGGTGTGGGCGGCGCGTTGGGAGCACGACAAAGATCCAGATGCTTTTTTTGCCGCACTGAAAGCGTTGAAAAAGCGTGGGGTTGATTTTCGGTTGAGTGTTGTGGGCGAGTCGTTTGAACAGGTGCCTGAATGTTTTGCGGTGGCTCAGCGCCGCTTTGCGGATCACATTGACCACTGGGGGTTTTTGCCTTCGCGCGAAGATTACATGTCGGTTTTGCACGATGCCGATGTGTTTGTGTCTACGGCTCGGCATGAATTTTTTGGCCTTTCTGTCGTGGAGGCCGTGGCGGCAGGGTGTTTCCCGGTGTTGCCTCATCGGTTGGCCTATCCCGAGGTGTTTGGAGAACGCGAGGATTTTTATTACGACGGAACACCCGCAGGGTTGTGCGATCGACTGGCCCAATGGGCGGCCAACCCGCCTGCGCCGGTTTGCGAGGGGGTTGAAGAATATGCGTGGGCGAAGGCTGCGGCGGTGTTGGATGAGCGGGTGGAGTGAGGTTTTTGAGGGCGATTTGATGCTTGAGGGATAAAAGGCTCCTGGCCCTTTTTGTTAAGAGGGGATGTTTGGGTGGAGTGGGGCAGGATTATTTTGGCGGCATGATTTGCGCATCGGCTCCGGCGGTACGCAGTGCTTGAGCGATGGCGTCGGCCGCTTTGCCAAGTTTGACGCAGCGCAGCAGGGGGGTGTATCCCGCAGGTTCGCGCGGGCACACGGCATTGGGGTTGGCGCCGGCGGCCAAGAGGGCGGTGATTGTTTTGAGGGCGGCGTCGGCGTTAAAGGGCGGGGTGTTGTTTGCGACTGGCATGAGTGCGGCATGCAGGGGTGTGCGGCCGCCGGTGTCGGGGGCGTCGATCACTGCATTGGCGGAGAGCAGCAGATTCACAGCGTGATGGTGGCCTGCGCGGGCGGCTTCCCATAAAGGTGAGCGTGAACGGGCGTCGCGCACTTCTATTTGAGCGTCTGCATCCAGCAATGCGGTGATGATTGGGGTGTGGTTGGCGGCGGCGGCCAAATGAAGTGCGGTTTGGCGGGCGTGCATGGGGGTGACAAAGCGGGTGCGGCTGTCGGGTTGAGCGCCAGCTTGGAGTAATTGTTTGACGGCATTGGTATGCCCGCCTTGGGCGGCGCGGTGCAGGGGGAGCCACGATTCTTCGCCCCAGGGGCAACGAATGGCGAGGTAAGTGTTTATGCCGCGTGGAGCGAGATCGATCCACGCGAGCAGGGTGGTTGTGTTTTCCAACGCGGCGTCCAGTGAATCCGATAAGGCGGGTTGAGGGGTCATGGTCTGTTGCGCAGTGGTGGGGGTGGTCGATTTGGAATAGGAACGGTTGTTTGCAACCGATTTTACGGTCGTGGTGGTGTTGTGCCGCCGCCATTGGGGTTAAAGCGATTATGAGTTTGTCTGAACCTTCATCTTGTACGTCTGGCTCAGACGGTTCTCAATCGCTTCCGCCTCGGCGGGGTGCCGATCCCATGCTTTTGGAAATCGCTTGGGAGGCGTGCAATCAGGTGGGGGGTATTTACACGGTGCTGCGATCCAAGGCGCCGGCCATGGTGAGCCGCTGGGGCAACCGTTATTGCTTGGTGGGGCCTTACAACGAAAAAACCGCTGCCGTGGAATTTGAGGCCCAGCCTTTGGTGGGGCCCATGGGCAAGTTGGTGAAAGCCCTTCGAGAGCAAGGCATTCGCGCCGATCTTGGGCGTTGGTTGGTGTCGGGGCGTCCGCAGTTGGTGTTGCTTCATTTAGAAGACACCCGCCGCTATCTCGATGACATCAAATACCGTTTGTGGGCCGACCATGGTATTCCCACGCCCGGCGACGACCCGCTTTTGAATGATGTTTTGGCGTTTGGCGAAGCGGTACGCTTGCTGTTGACATTGTTTGGGGAGGCTGAGGCTTCACGGCGCAAGATCATCGCTCATGTGCATGAATGGATGGCGGGATCGTCGATTCCCATGCTTCGAAAAGACAATTGGCCTGGCTCGGTGGTGTTTACCACCCACGCCACGCTTTTGGGGCGGTATTTGGCGATGAACACCCCGGTGTTTTACGATCATTTGCCCTATTTTAATGCGGCGGAAGAGGCCAAAAACTTTAACGTAGAAGCGCAACATGGTATCGAGCGTGCGGCGGCCCACGGGTCGCATGTGTTTACCACGGTGTCGGAGCTTACGGGTGATGAATGCACCCACCTTTTGGGGCGCACGCCCGATGCGGTGTTGCCCAATGGGTTAAACATTGGTCGCTTTGCGGCCGTGCATGAATTTCAAAACTTGCACCAGCAATACAAGGAAAAAATCCACGAGTTTACTGTGGGTCACTTTTTTCCCAGCTATCACTTTGATCTCAAGCAAACGTTGTACTTTTTTACGTCGGGGCGTTATGAATACCGCAACAAGGGCATGGACTTAACCATTGAATCGCTGGCGCGGTTGAATCACCGTTTGCGTGAAGCGCAAAGCCCGATGACGGTGGTGTTTTTCATCATCACCCGGGCGCCAACGCGATCGGTGAGTGTGGGCGAGTTGGAACGCCGGGCCATGCTTAATGAATTTCACACCACGGCGGAGGCGATTCAACAGCAAATTGGCAAGCGATTGTTTTATGAGGCGACCACCGGTCATATTCCTGATTTCAACAGTTTGGTGGATGATTATTGGCGGCTGCGGTTGCGGCGTGGAATCCAGAATTGGAAGCGTGATGAATTGCCTCCGATTGTGACCCATGACTTGGTGGATGACCAGCAAGACCAAGTGCTGAATGCTTTGCGGCGATGCAATCTTTTAAACCACGAACACGATCGGGTGAAGGTGGTGTTTCATCCTGATTTCATCACCAGCTCCAGCCCGCTTTTGGGCATGGAATACGATCAATTTGTGCGCGGCACACACTTGGGCGTGTTCCCTAGTTATTACGAGCCATGGGGCTATACACCGCTGGAATGCATGTCTTCGGGGGTTCCTGCGGTGACCAGTGACTTGGCGGGATTTGGGAGTTACCTTCAGCACATGCTGCCGGATCATGAGGGTAAGGGCGTGTCGATTGTTCCACGTCGTGGTGTGGGGTTTGAAGAGTCGGCGCAAATGATGACGAATCATCTTTATAATTTTTGCCAACTTTCTCAGCGCGAGCGTATCGAACAGCGTAATGCGGTAGAAGCGATTAGTGAGCATTTTGATTGGCGTAATTTAGGCCGGGCATACCACGAGGCCCATGGCATTGCTTTAGACCGAATATAAATTGTTCGCGTAAACTTAAAAGATATGAACCTTCTTCTTGCATTCTCTCCGCCACCAGCCGATCCTTCGGTTGTGCTTCCTGCAGCGTCAAACTTTGACTATCTGCTATTGATTTTTTACTTGGCTTTGGCTTTGGGGGTGTCGTTTCTTTGTTCGCTGCTCGAAGCGGGCATTCTCTCTTTGCCTGCTTCGCAGGTGGAGGTGATGGCTCAGTCGGGTAAGAAAACCGGCTTGAAGCTGCGCGAGATGAAAGGCAATATTGATCGGCCATTGGCGGCCATTCTGACGCTTAACACCATTGCGCACACCATTGGCGCGGCGGGCACCGGGGCTCAAATTCTTAAAATTTTTGGCAACCGTTGGGTGGCGCTGGGCAGCATCATTATCACGGTGCTTATTTTGGTGCTCAGTGAAATTATTCCCAAAAGCTTGGGTGCGGCGTATGCCAGAAAGCTGGCGCCGTTTACCACGTGGGCCATTCAGTGCATGATTTGGGTCACTCTGCCAGTGATTATTCCATTGCAGTGGATTAGCCGAGCGCTGGGCGGGGGGCATGGCGCCACCATGACCCGTGCAGAGTTTGCAGTGACGGCAGAACTGGGGGGTACGGCGGGTGTGCTTAAGCCCAGTGAAAGTCGGGTGATTCGCAATTTGCTCACACTTGGGCAAGTGACGGTTCACGACATCATGACCCCGCGACCGGTGATTTTTACGCTGTCGCAAAGCCTTACGGTGGATCAGACTCTAGGCAAGCACCCTGACCTGCGTTTTAGCCGCATTCCTTTGCATGAAGGTGACTCTGACCATTTGGTGGGGCATGTCACCCGGCACAATATTTTGAGTGCATCGCACGACGGCCGGGGGCAGGTTTCTTTGGGTGAGTTGATGTCGCCGCTTGGCGAGGTGTCTGAGGCCGAGAATGTGGCTGCGATGTTGGAGCGTATGACCACCCAGCAAGAGCACATTGTCATCGTCAAAGATGAGTTTGGCGGCACTGCGGGGTTGGTCACGCTCGAAGATTGTGTTGAGACACTTTTGGGGGTTGAAATCGTGGATGAGACCGACAGCGCAGAAGACATGCGTGAAGCGGCCAAGGCTTTGGCGGGCCGAAGGCGTGAAGCGGCGGGGCGGTCGCGGGCGTGATGGGCCTATAAAAGGGCAAGCGGGGGGGGCTTTGATTTTTCTGTTGAAAACCTGTCGCCAAAGGCGGCGATGGTGGGGGCCTCGCGTGGCGCGTTTTGTTTTGTTTTAAGTGGTTTTTGTGAAATGAAGTGGGTGTTTTGTGTGTTGCGGCGTGTTGTTGACACAACGGGGCGTGGCCGGTACTTTTGTGCGCGTCAGCCCTGTTGTGCAAGATGCGCGATGTGTTGATGCTTGTTGGGGTGGAACCCCATGCATGGCCCTAGGCGTGCCCTTTGACACACGAGATGGACCTCGTACCTGCTTTTTTTGTTCCTCCCGCCCGTGTGCGGGTTGCGAGGAAAAGTGATGGTGTTTTTTGTTGTGCTGGCCCGCATGTGGCCTAGCACACGCTTAAGCTCGCTTAAGTTAAGAATGCCAGAGTAAAGGTGGCTTCCTTACCCTCCTCATTCGCGCTGAAGGCACCCCTCCATGGCTCAGTTCACCGCAACGCAGTGGTCTAAATTATTGGACCACCTTCATGAACGGCATTCGCCCATTTGTCGCCAGTGGTTTCATGACGACCTGACGCCAGGTCGGCTGAACGCTGGAACCCTTGAAATTTTGACGGCCACGCCGGTGCAGCGCAATTACCTTCAAACACGCTGCCTCGATCCTTTTGTCGAAGCTGCTCAGCATGTGACCGGGCAGTTGATTGCCACCCGTTTTGTTTGTGAACGCGATGTCGTGGTGGCCGAAGAGCCTTTGGCGAAACCTTCTGGGGCGTCTGCATCTCCCGGTGCTCACCCGGGCTTTGAACCTCCTGCCGTTTCGTCTTTGCTGGCGGCTGAATTGCCCGCGGGTTCGTCTGAAAAATCCCCTTCGCCCCGTCGCGCGGCGCCAGATGCTTCCGTTGAAGATGCCGATCTTTTTGACGGTGATTCGATGGTGATTAGCCCAGACTATGCCTTTGAGAATTTTGTTCCGGGGCCTGAGAACGAATTGGCGCACGCGGCCTCTTTGGCTGTGACCGCCGAGCCTGGAACGGCTTATAACCCGTTGTTTATTCATGGCGGGGTGGGCTTGGGCAAAACACACCTTTTGCAGGCCATTGGCCAGGCCATTCTCAATACTCGGCCTGAAACCCGTGTGTTGTATGTTTCTTGCGATGATTTCATCACGCAGTTCATCACCTGTGTGCAGGCAGGAAAAATGAAGCAGTTTCGGCATCATTACCGCGATGTCGATCTTTTGATGATCGATGACATTCACTATTTGGCGAATCGTGACCGAACGCAAGAAGAGTTCCACCACACGTTTAATGCACTGACGCAAAACAACAGTCAAATTGTATTGAGCTCTGATGCGGCGCCGCATGAAATTCCCAATCTGGAAGACCGCCTGATGTCGCGGTTTGGCTCGGGCTTGGTGGCGCAGGTGAATAAGCCTGGTTATGAAACCCGCGTGGCTATTTTGGAGGCCAAAGCCAGGCTTCGCGGCTTTGAGGTTCCTTCGGAGGTGATTGAATATTTGGCGAAAAAGGTGAATACCAATGCCCGTGATCTTGAAGGTGCCCTGATTACCTTGCAGGGGCACGCCATTTTGATGAAGCAGTCGCCCACGGTGGAGCTGGCCCGCAAGGCGTGTCACGACACATCACCGGTGAAGCCGCGTATGAATCGCGCCACATTGGATTACATTGTTGATGCAGTCACAGGGTTTTATAATGTGAAATTCAGCGATCTTCAGAGCCGTAAACGCCCGAAGAGCATTACCGAGCCCCGGCAAATTTGCATGTGGCTGGCCCGTCAGCGCACGGGCTTTAGTCTTGAAGAAATCGGCGGCTATTTTGGGGGGCGTGACCACACCACGGTGATGCACTCGCTGAATGTGGTTGAAAACCGTAAATCGCTTGAGCCTGAATATGCCCAGCAGGTCAACTGTTTGTTGGCTGAGGTGGATGGCCGAAACGGGGGATAAGGGGGCGTGTTTTTTTGAGAAGAAAAAAACGGATAGGGTCCAATGGTTTGTGCGGCAGCGTATCATTTCAACATGCTTAACCTTTCTGCCAAGCCGTCTGCTCCTTTGATTCTTCCTTCTATTTTGGCTGCCGACTTTGCGCAGTTGGGCGACGACGTGGCCGATGTGTTGGATTGCGGTGCCGATGGGATTCATGTGGACATTATGGATGGGCACTTTGTGCCGAACCTTTCGATGGGGCCGGGGGTGTTGGCCTCGTTGCGTAAGCGGTTTCCGCAGGCTTACTTTGATGTGCATTTGATGGTGGCCAACCCCGCAGAGTATGTGGGGCCGTTTGCCGATGCGGGCGCCAATCACATTACGTTTCACATTGAGGCCACGGCGGGGCGTGGGGCGAATCATGAGTTTGATTTGATTTCGCAAATTGTGGCTGCGGGATGCACGGCGGGGGTGTGTTTGAATCCTGGCACGGCGGGAGGAAGTGTGACGCACTTGCTGGATCACAAGGATCTTTCGATGGTGTTGGCGATGAGCGTGCAGCCGGGCTTTGGCGGGCAAAGCTTTATGCCCGAGGTGCTACCCAAGGTGCAGGCGATTGCTGCGGCGCTACCCATCGATGGCCGCGTGCGATTTGAAATGGATGGCGGCTTGGCGCCAAAAACCGCACCCTCCGCAGTGGCCGCCGGCATTGACATGGTGGTGTCCGGGTCGGCCGTGTTTGGCGCGGCGGATCGCAAGGAAGCGATTGCGGCAATGCGAAAGCGGTAGGTTGGGTTGTTGTACTTGGAAGATTGATTTGAGAATGACACTTTCTTGATTCTCTTGCATGGCGTGTTCGCCTTACAAGAGGCATTCATCTCGCCTTGTGTTTTGTGCGTAGACTGAGGGCATGACTTCTTTCCCCACAACACATTGGTCGTTTGTGACCCAGTTGCGTGAGTCTTCGGGGCAAGCTCGCGAGCGGTTGGTGGAGTCGTTTTTGACGCGGTATTTCCCGCCGATGTGGACGTATCTTCAGGGGCGGTTTCCGCGAATTAACGCGTGTGATCGCGAAGATCTCATGCAGGATTTTGTGACGGATCGCTTTATCCAGCGTTCGGTGTTGGATGAAGCTCGGAAAAACCGTGGCCAATTGCGGTTTTTTTTGCAGGCGTGCTTAACGAATTTCGCTCGCACGTGGCTGAGAAGAGGGGCGCCTGGCCTTGATTTTGAGAACATTGAGTTGGATCAGTGCGCGGATGAAAATGAACGGCAGCATCAATGTCGTTTTGATTTGGCGTGGGCGCGGTATGTGGTGGGGCAAGGGGTTATTCGATTGAAAGACGAATGCTATCGAAGCGATAAGCCGTTGATGTGGAGCGTATTTGATTTTCGATTGCTGCGACCAATGACCTTGGGGGTGGAGCCCGTGGCGTATGAGACGTTGTCGGTTCGCTTGGGGGTGGGCGAAAAACAATTGGCCAATTTATTGACGACGTCCAAGCGTAAATTAAAGCTTCATCTTTTGGAAATTGTGGGGGATTACACGGGAAGTTCTGCAGACACTGATTTGGAGGTTCAAGACCTTTTTAGGGTAATGTCTACGTCTTAGCATTTTTTGATTCGGACCCTTGGGGTTGTTTCATATGGCACGCAATCACGATTTGTCTGACGTGGCGCCAAGCCGCATGGCCCGTTTGTGGGCGGATGTGTTTGAAGAGGCGCAGGGGGATGAACGCATTGGAGGGCATCGGGGGTTGATGGAGGCCGCAGCGCATGGTTTTGAAGCGGTTGAGAAAATCGGGGAAGGAGGCGTGGCAGAGGTGTGGCGTGGGGTGGATGGCAACACGGGGCGTGATATTGCGATCAAAGTGCAGAAAGGGGGCCTTGCTGATTTTGACGATGTGTTTGGCGTGGAGATCAAGGCACTGACTCGGCTGACACACCCGCATGTGATCAAGTTGATTCGGCAAGGGGGGAAAGGGGCGTCGGCGTTTTTAATTCTTGAATTCATTGATGGCCTTCCATTGGATCAGTTTGCAAAAAATCGATCGCTTGGACTTGTTGAGCGACTGGGCCTTTTTGAGAAAACATGTGCGCTGGTGGGGGAGGTTCACGCGGCCCATTGGGTGCATGCAGACTTAAAGCCTTCGAATATTTTGGTGCGTGATGATGGACAGCCGGTGTTGATTGATTTTGGCCTTGCGTGTCGGCCCGATGGTGAGGGCAAGGTGGTTGTGCCGCGTGTGGTGCAGGGGGGCACCGATCATTTTTTAGCCCCTGAGTTGCGTTTGTCGCCGGTGGTGATGCCCAGTTTGGCCAGTGATCTTTATGCACTGGGAGAAACCTTTCGGGAGGTGCAAGCCAAGGGGGGCGGGGTGGCTGAGCCTGAATTGCGGCACATTTTGGACCAGGCTTGTGCTCAAGAATCGGCTCAACGTCAAGGTTCGGTGGGAGAGTTGGCGGAGCAATTTGCGTTGCTTCGTGAGAAGCTTGATCGGCGGCGGGCACATTGGCGAGTGCCTGCGTTTTGGGGTGCATTGTTTTTGGTTTTGTTGGCGGCGGGGGTCATGGGTTTGGGGCGTGGCGTGGACGTCGCCGCATTGCAAACCGTTGAACGGCACGTAAATCAGGAAACACCGCAGACCAATGCGATCGCCTTGGCCCGGGCGGAACTCACGTCGGGCAAACCTGCCAAAGCCCGGGTGATGTTGGCGGGGGTGCCTGTGCAAGAACGCGGCTGGGAGTGGCGACATCTCTGGGTTTATGCCACTCAGCCGCCTGTGGTGAGTCGCCAAATTTATGCCGAGATGGGGGTGTCTTCGGCGGTGGATGCGACAGGCCGTCGTGTGTTGGTGGGCACGGCCCAGGGGCATCTTTACTGGACTGACATTGATGGGGAAGTCACGTCAATTCATCGTGGCTTGGCCACGGTGACGCATCTTTCAATCATCGATTCTGACCGTTTTATTGCGGTGGATGCAAGCGGCAAGGTGATGGTGGGAGACCGCCATGATTTGGAGGTGGTGGCTGAGATTGAGGGGCGGCCCAGTGTGTGTTGGCGGTCGCCTGATCGCCGTCACATTGTGGGATGGGACGCATCGCACCAAACCGTTTTTACCGTTGATGTCGAGAAGCGACATGCCGCAGTGCTGGGGCAAGCCCGTTTGGTGTTGCCTGCGACGTCGAGCCCGGGCTGGGCGTGGGCGGTTTTGCCAGAGGTTCCACAGGCGGTTGAGGTGCAAAACAAATTGTCCAACGTGTTGATGGGGCCTGGCTGGGTGGAGCACCAGCGTGATGTGCTGGAAGGAGGCGATTTGCCACTTTGCATGGACCACGATGTGGAGCGCGGCACCACGGTGGTGGGGACGCTTCAGGGGCAACTGCGTTATTACGATGATTCGGGTCAAGCCCCCCGCGTGTGGGACATTGTTCCGGGGCAGGTTTTGACTTCAATCGTGTTGGCCGAGGAGGAACGCCGAGTGTTTGTGGTCGGTAAGGCGTTGTATGTGTTTGATTTGGATCGGGAGGACGTTGCGTTGACGCTTCCAATTGATATACCAGGTTTGGTGCGAGGGATTCGATGGAATCAAAGCACTGGTCTTTTAACGGTGGCCTCTGACTTGGCCATGATGCAATGGAAAGCTCCGCCACTCGACAACATTTTGGCTTCACGCTAATTGAACTTTTGGTGGTGATCGGCGTGGTCGCGCTGTTAATGGGCTTTTTGCTGCCTGTGTTGGGCCACGCCCGCAGGGCGGGGCGGGGGGTTCAGTGTTCGTCCAATTTGGCGCAGATGATGCGTGGGTGGGAGGTCACGGTGGCGGAGATGGGCGGCACGGTGGATGTGGAAATTGTGTACCCCGTGGCGGGTGTGAAGCGGTGGCCGAAATGGCTGGGGTCCAGTGTTGGGCTTCCGGTGTTGCCACCTTCTGGAAGTGCACGCTCGGGGTATTTGGTGTGTCCGGAGATTGAGTCTGCTTTTAGTGGGCCTGCTTATATGAATCCCGTTTGCGGTTACGCGATTAATGCTTTGCGGCGGCCAAATCAACTACTGGACGACAGCAATCATTTTTTGTGGGATATATTACGGATGCCTTCGGCTTACCCGTGGTTTGCAGATCTTGCCGTTGACGAATCAGATTCGCCGCCTTTGTCGCATCGAGATTATTTTGGAAATGACTCGACGGCTGGCTGGAGTTTGGGTTATCACCACCCGTTGAACACGGGCCGAACCGCCTTTGCCGACGGCCACGTTGAGGTGATTACCCCCGAGGTGTTGGCGGGGCCGGTGGACACGATGGGCACACCGCTTTGGCTATTGGATGCACCGTGACCGACGGCGGAGCAGGGCAAGCCCACCGGTCATGAGTAGGCCCATGCTTGAGGGTTCAGGCACCGAAGTGAATGTCCAGTGAATGCCCAAGGGCAAAGCAGACACGTCGGGGCCCCCCGCAGGGTTGGGAAGTCCCGCGAGTAGGCCGAAGCTGAGGGTGACCGAGCCGCCATGGGGATCGATTCCGAAAGGCTGGGTTTCATCGAAGGGCAGGCCAGATAAGGCGTAGGCTTGCTCGAAATCCACGTGGGCGGTTATTTGTTTGGAAGACAGCGACGAAAAAGACGCGGTGTTGATGAAGCCTGCCACATCGACGGCGCCTAAAAAGGAGACTTCACCTGCGCTGGGTTCAAAAACATCGTTCACGATGCGGCCCACAGTGAGATCGGCTTGGGTGAGGGTGTGCCCGGTGGAATTGATGAGGGTGACGAAAAAGAAAGGCGGGGTGGAATCGAATGTGGTGAGGAAAGGTTCGCTGGCCTCAGACAAGAGTTCGATGGACCCAAACCCGCTGCCGCCTGGGAACGATGCGATTGCAGTTTGTGGCGTGGTGGCCATGGCGGAGGTTGCGGCAAGACAGATTGAGACGCAAAGTGTGATCCAGCGTGTCAGGGTAGAGAGGGGGTCAAAAGTGGTTTTCATGGGTTGGATGTAACATTTTTTTAAAACACGGGCAAGTCCTATGTGATTTTTGAGGCGTTGACATGGGGGTGTTTGGCTGGGGGATCGCGTGCCTTGGGAGCATGAAGAAGACGTAAAATCTACGATTGGACGCAATAATGGTTGTTTTTTAAAGGGATTTAAGGGGTGGGGGCGCAGGAGGCATGAGAGCTTGTTTTGAGGGAATGTGAGAAAAGTGAACTTTTTTTCTTG
>JAZGFZ010000217.1:0-13953 GCA_036480015.1 Algisphaera sp.
CTTTGTCAGATTCTTTGAGCAGGCTGTGGGGGCAGAGCAGTTCGGTAAAGGCCAAGCCCAGTGCGCCGTAGGTGCCGTCGCCGATGTCTTTGGGGGTGCCAAGGTGCTCGGGGCGACACGGCACGCCGGGCACCGAGCGGGTCATCAAGCGGTTGGCGAGGTCGAAGTAACCTGCGACCGGGGCCAACAAGAGGTTGGTTTTAAGATGGACGGATCCAACGCTGAGCATGGGATGAGTTTAGGGCCCCACCGCGTCTGCGACTTCTTCTAGGACGGGGGGGCTTGGGTCTCCAGGCTGGCCCAACACGGCGATTAAATCATTAAGGCAGGTGTAGGTGCGATTGCCATGGGTGGGTTTGCGTAGTACATGGCGTCGCAGGCGAGACAAGGTGGCGGCTTGGTCGCTCTTTCGGTCGAAGGTGACCAGGCCTCGAAAGTCGGGTAAATCGTGGGGCCGGGTCATTTGGGTGGCCAAGGCAAAGAGGTCGTAGTTGGGGTCGGGGGGGTGGGGCAAATCGTCGAAAATGGGATTGCTTATGAGGTCTTTTTTGCGGTGTCGTTTAAGGTCGGCGGTGATTTCGGAGGCCAAAAGCATTTCGCGGACGACCGAGTTGACGGCGCGGTTTGCGGTGAGATCTTCTCCGATCATGACGGAGGATCCGAAGTCGATCAGGCCTACGCCGTATTCGGTGATGACGCAGTTGGGCAGGCGCAGGTCCAAGTGCATGAGTTGCGCGTGGTGATGGGTGGCGGCGAGAATGTCGGCCGCTTGTCTGGCGAATTCAAGGTGTGCAAGGGTGGGGCCGCCTTGACGCAGCCACGTCATGCGAATGGCGGTGACCAAGCCACGCGGGTTGGTGTCCATGGAGAGTAGTTTGGGGGTGCGGTGCTCGAATGCTTGAGGCATGCGACGAGACAGCCGTTTGAGGAAAGAGGCTTCGCGGGTGAGCAGTAGGGGAAAAACGGTGTTGACCAATCGCTTGGCGAGGTGGTGGGCTTTGTCGTGGGCCAGTGTGGGGTGGGTTTGGCGCAGGCGTGATACGGCTTCGTCGATGGTGGGGATACGCTTTTCAACGAACCATCCCTCGGAGCCGTGTCCCAAAGGTTGGTTGGCGACAGATTCGGTGAGGCTGGGAGGGTCGGGAGGGACCAATCGCACTTCGTAAGAGTGGCGGGCGGTGAGACGCCAAGGTGGGTCGAGAAGTACCTTGCGCACCGTGGCGAAGTGGCATACGCCGTGGGCGTCGTCGAGGGGGAGTGGTTCGGGGAGGGTGTCGGGTTGTTCGCAGTGCCATTCTTTTTGACCTGCAAAGTGGCTACGGCAAGCGGCGACCGATTCTTGAGAGGGGCCGACAAGAAGTATTTGGCCGCCCCAACGCAGGGTGTCGAATAGGTTGCGTGGATTGCATTGTGCTTCGGTGTCGAAAATGACGAAATCACGGATGTCTGCGTCGGCGGCTTGCGCTTCGCTGCGTTTGTAACGCAGCCGTTCGGCGTCGTTGGGCAAAAGCCAATCCAAGGCTTTTTGCTGCGCGGCACTGAGGGCTGTGCCTAGACCGTTAGCGGCCAAGTCTTGTGGCGATTGAGGCGGTGTTTTTGGGGAGGAAGGCGGGCTTGATTTTGAGGGATTGGAGCCCAGGCCAGGGATGATGGTGGCCAGCGTGCGCTTGATCCACGCGATGAAGCCCGTTTGGCTGGCATGGTGTGATGTTTGAGCGTGCGGTTTGGGAGGGTGTGATTCTTTGATGATTCAACACTCGGCAGAGAGGTTGGGTGAAGGTTGGAGCATAGAGCGTTGGGGCGTCGCGATAAGGGTGTGGCGTTTTTACGCTTCGCTCTTCTTTTATAATAAGAATAAGGCGCCCTTGTTTAGGACGGTTTGTGTTTGGATGGCGACGGGGCAGGGCCGCGACGTTTGGTTTGGGCCGAGCGAATGGCGTGATCGACCAATTGGTCCATGACATCGCCGACCACGTGGATGTCTGGCGCGGGGGCGTCGCCGGTGAGTGGCGAGGTTGTTGGAGTCGCTCCTGGCGCAACAGACGCGGGCGGTTGGCGTGGTGGCGTGGGTTGCGCGTGTGTGTCGGGTTCGTCGACAGGGTCGACGCCAAGACTGCTTTGCGGAGGTGTGGTTTCGATAAGGTCGCGTGGTAAGGCGGCATGGAGGCCTTCTTCGCCACGGCTGTTTTCAATGGCGGCGGCAAAAAGGCCCGAGCCTCGGGTTCCGCCTGCGTCGACACGGCGTTGGTCGATGTTGCTGGTTTTGAGGCGTTTGAGCCCATGGCGGTTGAGGATGGTGCCAATGAGGTGGGCGCCGACGAGTCGCAAGCGACTCTCTGCTTTGATGAAATCAACTTGGGCTTCTTGGCTGCTGATCACCACCATGGCGCCATCGGCTGCAGCGCATGCCAGCATGCCTTCGACGCTGCCAGCGGCGGAACCTGCGTCAATGATCACGATGTAATGGGCTTGGTGACAAACGTCCATCAGTTGCCCAAGCCATTTGCTTGATACGCGGCCGGTCCAGCGGTTGCGTAGTGTTTCTCCTTGGCCCAAGGCGCTGAGCACCGAGAAGTGGTTGAGGCGGGTGGCGATGACGCTTTGCTTTAGTGAGGCGCCGTTTAAAAGACCGGTGAATCCACCTGCCAATGCCGGGTCGGCGTTGGGTTCGTTTGAAAGGGCGATTCGTTCTTGGTCTTCATCTTCGAGGTATCCCAAGTCGGCGATGACGCCATCGACACCTAGGCCGATTTGGCGTGCGGCGGTGTCGCTGTCATCGTTGCCAGGTGATTTTTGAAGCCAAGACAAATCAACAAGAAGAATGCGTTGGCCGGCCAGCGCAAGCGATACCGACAGGCCCACTGCAATGCTGGTGGTGCCACTGCCGGGGCTTATGCCGGTGACGGCAAAGGTGCTTTCGCCACTGGCGATGCGGCCTTCGATGACTGCGCGAACAGCGTCAATGGAATCCACCACGGCCGTGTTCGTGTCGCCTGAAGGCAAGGGGCGGCCGTCCATGACAGGAACGGTTCCCAGCAGCGGAAACTCGACACCGGCGAGATCGCCTTGCCCGGTTTGGCGTATGCGGCGATCAGAAAGGAACCAGAGCAATGGGGCAAAACCGCCGAGTAGCAGTCCGCCCAGGCCCACCCATGCCGCGCGGCGAGCGCGCGGGTCTTGGGCCACAAAAGTGGGGTATTGGGTGGTGGATGATGCGGTGCTTTCTGGCACGGCAAGCCGGACCACGCCTCCGCCCAGGCCCGATGATTCGCGTCGTTGGGCAAGGGTGGTTGCTTCGACGCGCAGTGTTTGGGCTCGGGCGTCTCGCTCGGCGTTGCGTAGGCGTTGGGCAGAGAGGTTGGGTTCGAGAGCGGCCAATTGCTTGGTAGCTTGTTCGGCAGCGTTTTCGAGACGCTGGGTTTCTTCGAGGGTGCTGCTCAAAGACACCCGACGCAGGGTGTCGGGGCCGAAGTCTCCTTGGGCAGGGGCGGGCTGGCTGGGAATCAGGCGGGTGTCGCCAGCGCGTGCTTGCAGGCGTGCTTCAAGCAAGGCTTGTTCTCGCAAAAGTTCTGCGGTTTGGGGGCTGGGGGGTTGGACGGCTTCTTGTAGAAGGACATCAAGTTCGCTGCGGCGATCGGCCCACGCGCGTGCTTCGTCATCGAAGGCCACAAGTTCACTTATTTCGGGTGGGTCGAGGTCAAGCAGCACTTGGGTGTGGCGGGTGGCGATGGCGGCACGGCGTTGGGCTGTTTCGGCGGCGGCGTGGGCTGCTTGCCAAAGTAGTTCGTCGTCGGCGGGGCGAGAAGAGGGGCTTTCTGCGTTGTTTTTGTTTGCGGAAACGCGCAAATCATTTTGGCGATCGATGGCCAGGTCGGCTTGGCGTTGGTTAAGGGCTTTTTCGTCTTGGGCCAAGTGGTCGGCGGCACTTGCTTCTAGGTTGAGTTGGGTTTGGCTGTGATACGCTGCGAGTGTGGCGGCCACGCCCTTTCGGGCCAAATCGGGATTGGGGGCATCCACGGAGATTTGCAGGCGTGTGAGGGTGTCTGCAGCACGATGGGCCTTGGACGTGGAACCGCCTACACGTCGCAGGAGATCGAGTTCACGTTCAAGTATTTCATCGAACCCGGCGTATGCCCATGACGTGGGCGATTCGGAGGGGGAGTTATGGGTGTCAGAAGAAGTCGCACGTGGTTCGACGGCGAGTGAGACAGAGCCGATGGATCGCCATGTGGGCTTGGCGCTGAGCCAACCAATGGCGGCGGCCAGTGAACTGACAAGGGCTGCGGACAGCAAAATCCAGCGCCACCGGCCGCGCAGTCGCACTCGGTATTGGGTGCGAAAGGCTTGTCGGTTGGCGGCGTCGCGAGCTCGCTGAACGCTTGAGCGCAGGCGTGTTGGCGTGTTACGCGGAGATGAAGTGACCGAATCCAAGGGGGTGTCTTTCTCGTGGCGGGCGTCATACGTTGCCCGCAAGTGGGACTGCGGCGGGGCAACGCCGCAGAATGAACTTGTATCGTAGCTTGGGGGTTAGAGAATCCCAAGTATTTGGTGGTCTTGCGTTTGCGTGGTGGAGGCTTTACTGCTTGGCTTTTTTGTCGATGAAGTACTTTCGGGCTTCACCGGCCAAGTAAAACGATCCGGTGACCACGATGAGGTCTTCACGGCTGACGGCTCGGGCAGCAAGTTTGAATGCGGCTTCAAGATTGGAGGCGGTTTGAACCATTTTGCCTGAGAGGTCGGCAAAACGTCGCGCCAAATCATCGGGCTCTTCGGCCCGTGGGTTGTCTTTGGTTTTGGTGAAGATGATTTTGTCGGCACCCAGCGCCACTTGCTTCAGCATGCCCACCACGTCTTTGTCGGCACTGCAGCCGAAAATGAGAACCAGTGAGTCGTAGTTGATGTGGGCGCCAAGCGATTTGGTGAGCGCGGTGATTGATGCCGCGTTGTGGGCTCCATCGATGATGACTTGTGGGCGATCGTGCACGGTTTCCATGCGGCCTGGGAGTTGAGTGGCTGCTAAACCGCCGATGACTTTGGTTTCGGGCACCGAAAAACCGTGAACTTTAAGTTTGTCCAGCACGGCCAAGGCCAGTCCACAGTTGAGGGCTTGGTGTTCGCCTTTGAGGGGGACGGGCAAGTGTTCGAAGCGTGACGTGTCGGTGGTGAGGCACACACGGGTGTGGGGGCCCAATTCACGATTGGATTCAAAACGGCAAGAAAAATCGATGTCTTTGCCGGTGACTTGCAATGGGGTGCCTACTTTTTCAGCCACTTCTTGCAGGGTGGCCATGGCGTCTTTGTCTTGGTCGATGGTCAGTGCCGGTACGCCAGGTTTGAAAATGCCGGCTTTTTCGCGGGCAATATCTTCAAGTGTGTTGCCTAAAAGATTGGTGTGATCCAACGACAAGCTGGTGATGACGCTCACCATGGGGGTGACCACGTTGGTGCAATCCAAGCGGCCGCCCAAACCGGTTTCGAGCACGGCCACGTCCACCGCTTGCTCGGCAAAATACATTAGGCCCGCAGCGGTCATGATTTCAAAGAAGGTGAGGGGCTTGCCTGCGTCGCTAAATTCACCTTCGATTTTGGCGATTTTTTTAAAGAGGTTGGCGCAGTCGGCATAGGGAATCATGTGATTGTTGATCGAGATTCGCTCACGCAGATCGATGAGGTGGGGGCTGCTGTAAAGCCCCACGGTGTATCCGCAGCCCTGCAGCATGGAGGCCACCATGGCGCACACCGACCCTTTGCCCTTGGTGCCGGCAACATGCACGATTTTGAGTTGTTCGTGAGGGTTGCCGAGCAACTCCAGTAACCGTCGCATGCGATCAAGATTGAACGTGGGGGTGTCATACTTGACCATGCGCATGCGTTCGTGGTCGTTGTGGTCGTAAAGCCACTTGCGGGCCGAGGTGTAATTGGTGATTTTCACAGGAGATGTCGCAGGAGGGGTAGAGGTTTTAGGGTTTCGCTTGGATACTGGAGGGGTTGTTGGCATAGCCGTTTAGAATACTTGAAGTCGCTTTTTTAGTCAAACGACTGAATGTAACTCGATTAAACAAAGCGACTTAGGTTGATTTTTAGGTTTTTCGGCAAGGCGAAAAATGAACATGTTTCGCCTAGGGTGGCGGCGGCCTATTGATCGTTTGGCGACTTTTTTGTGTTTTTTTGTCCCGTAACGCCCGCACCGACAGCGCGGTCTTTGGCTGGACTTCCCCGATCTTTTGCGTGAGACCGTTTAAATTCTTGACGTTTGCATGGGGGGCTTTTGCGTTACCCGATGCGTTCTTGTCCGCCTAAGTAAGGGCGAAGCACCTCGGGCACGGTGACGGTGCCGTCGGCGTTTTGATACATCTCTAAAAGAGGGACGAGCAGCCGTGGGCTGGCGGCCACGGTGTTGTTGAGGCTGTGGCAGAAGAGCGTTTTTTTGCCTTTGGGATCAGACGGATCGCGGTAGCGCAGATTGAGTCGGCGGGTTTGGTAGTCGTACAGGCGTGAGGCCGAATGGGTTTCGCCCCAGCCCAGTTCACCGCCGGGGTCGGCGGCGCTTAAAAAGTCGCCGTCGCGGTTGACGGCTCGGCCGGGCATCCAGCATTCGAGGTCGATCATGTCGGCGTTTTTGCTGCCCAGGTCGCCTGTGCAACATTGAAGGCGGCGGTGGGGGAGGCCGAGTTTTTGCAAAAGTGTTTCGACAAAGCCGATCATTTTGGTGTGCCATTCGCGGCTGGTGGTTTCATTGGCTTCGCAAATCACCACTTGCTCGACTTTGTCGAATTGATGCACGCGGTAGAGGCCGGCGCTGTCTTTGCCTGCGGCGCCTGCTTCGCGTCGAAAGCAGGTGCTGACGGTGGTGTAGCAGCGTGGGAGTGTTGCGGCGTCAAGAATTTCGTCGGCGTGGTAAGCCATGAGGCCGACTTCACCGGTGCCGGTGAGTGCAAGGCCTTCGGTGCTGGTGGGGTTGGCCACGTCGTAGACCTGGTCGCGGCCACCGGGGAAAAAGCCAGTGCCCACCATGGTGTCGTGTTTCACCAAGCACGATGCAGAAAGGGGGGTGAAGCCGTTTTCTTGGGTCATAAAATCAAAGGCGAAACGCAGGGCGGCTTGGTGGAGTCGCATGCCGTCACCGGTGAGTACATAGCTGCGTGATCCTGCGATTTTGACACCGCGTTCGAAGTCGACCAGTCCCAAATCGCGGACCAGTTCGAGGTGGGTTTTGGGTTGAAAACCGCGCTGGGTTTCAAAGGACACATTGGGGTCGAATGCGTCGGGGTTCCAGCGGCCACATTCGACGTTGTCTTGGGCGCCTTTGCCCACCGGCACGTCGTCGTCGGCGGGTTGCGGAACCGAGAGCCAAGCGTCGCGGCGATCTGCCTCGGCGGTGGTGAGTGTTGTGTCGAGTGCGGCTTGTTCTTCTTTGAGGGCTTGGGGGCGTTCTCGAAGCTGAAACACTTTGGCTTCGAGCTGGATTTTTTCGTCGCCGGTTGCTTTTTTGAGTTTCCCCATCAGCGGGCCCATCTGTTTACTGAGGGCATTTTTTTCGGCGGCGAGGGTTTGGCGCTGGGTTTGCAAGCTGCGGACTTGCTCGTCAAGTACCAACAGGGCATCCACGTCGGCGGAGCTGTTTTTGTGGGCCGCGCCAAGGCGGTATTTTTCGGGGTTCGCTCGCAGGTCGTTGAGGTCGATCATGGGGCGGATGGTAACCCGGGAGAGGCTTGGGGGGTGAGATGCCGTGTGGTGTCAGCGGCTTTGCAGCCAAGGGGCGAGAGGGACAAGTGAAGAAGAAGCGGGAGACACGCTGGTTTTGTGTGTTTTTACAGGTTTACGGAGCGGTGTCAGCTTCTTGCGACCTTGTTGGGGCTTTCTTTTTTTTAAGCCCAACGGAGGTTCGGATTTGGGCCCAGAGCAATTGACGCTGCAGTTGTCGCAGGTCGGTGTGTTTGGGGGCTGTGTCGCGGCCTCGGGTTAGCCAAAGCCGGGCCAAAGGAAGGTCGCCCGCAGCCAGCGCTGTGCGGGCCAAGTGGGCCAAGGCGTTGGCGTCTTGGGGGTTGAGTCGTGTGCAGTGGCGTAAGTGGGTGACACCTTGGGCGGTGCGATTCAAAGCCAGCAACGAGATGCCGTAATAACGCAGGGCGCGAGAATGCAGCATGTCGTTTTGGGCCAAGATGGCGCGTGATCCTCTGGTGTGAGGTGGTGAGGTGGGGGTGGCGGGGTTTGTTTTAAGCAGTGGGTCAAGGAGCGTCACGGCGTCGGTGAAGAGGCTTAGTTGCACGAGAAGCTCGGCGATATCGACGTGTTGGTGGGCGGTGTGTCCTTCGAGGTCCAGCTCTTCGTGCAAAAGACGGCGGGCGCGTCTTTTGTAGCCGCTCACCAGTGCGGCGCGGGCCAGGCCCAAGTGAATGCCTAGGCCGTTGGGGTCGAGTTGTAGGGCGCGGTGAAAGCGATCGCGGGCGGCGTCGGGGTGGCCGCTGGAGAGGGCCAATTCGCCCAGTTGCAAGTGGGCATAAGCCAGCGTGGGATTGAATGTAAGGGCATGGCGATATTGATCGCTGGCCTGAGCCCACAGGCCTTCTTCTCGCAGCATGTCGGCATGGTCGAGTCGTGCAGCGGTGTCGTCGGGGCGGTGTTTAAGATGAGTGACGAAGTGTTCGGCTGCGCGGGTGGTGTGTCCACGGTGGCGCAGTAGTCGTGCGAGTTGTCGGTGGGCCGAGGGATGTTGTGGGTCGTGTTGCAGGGCTTCTTGCCAACACCACACGGCGCGGTCTGGATCGGCAGGGCGACGCAGCAGCATGGATTGGGCGAGGTGGTCATGGGCCGCGGCGCGGGCGGTGGGTCCACCTGCATTTGCCAAGGCGGCGGGGCTGGCGTCGTCGCGGGCGGCATTTTGGGCCACGTCGCCTGCCAGATAAAACATCACCTCGGCGTCATCGTGTTGATCCAGTAAGGCGTATGCCAGAATGCGATGGACATAGCCCAACTCTTGTAAGGGTTGGAGTTGGTTGAGGCGGTTAAGAGCGTCGATGGCTTGTTGTGGTTCGCCGCAGCGCACCAAGTCGATGCCCAAGTACAGCAAAACGCTCGCGTCTTCACCGCCCAGTTGAACCGCCGTGGCAAATGCCTGGGCGGCTTCGCGATAGCGTTCGAGGGCATCGAGGGTGAGGCCCAGCCCCACGTGCCACTCGCTGCGGTCGGGGTGTTCGTCCAGTGCTGCGTGCAATTCGGTTAGGGCGTGTTCCCACTCGCCAGCCTGAAAATGCTGGTGGGCCCGTTGGGCGTGTTCTTCAGCGTCTTGCCAAGCACTCATGGTTGCGTCCGTAAAAAAAAGAAGGCGGTGGTGGCGTGTTTCAGCGATCTCGAGAGCAAGGCTATTTTAAAAGGGGCCCAAACTCAGATCAATCGACGTCAAACTACGATAGAAGCATGGTCATGCCTACGTCAATGGGTGTAACAATGGGTGAATCTGCCATGGAGCAACACGTGTTCAACTTTGTTTATGGGTCGCACGCGAAGGGGAAGCAGGCGGGGCGGCATGCTGTTTTTTATAAAGCTATATTTTTAGTGGTTTTATTGTCTGTTTTGATTTTGCCGAGTTGCATAAATCGTTCAGTGGCGCCGCGTTTGTCAGTGTTTGATCCGATGTCGGCCCCTGCAGGTGTGCTTGATGCGCACCGTCGTTTGGTGAGCCCTGTGATTGTGCGTGTGAACCGTTTGGAGGGCCCGAGTGCAGAACGCAGAGCCTCTTCTTCTGAATCAGAACGTCGTTTGAAAGCGGCAAGGTCGCTGCTTGCCACGCGGCATGCGGCGGCTCCGGCGGCACTTGCCGCGGCGCTGGATCCGGCCGTGCCGTGGGTGGCTCGTCAAGCGGTGTTGCGAGCGGTGGCCACCACCGATGATGCATTGCCTTCGGGTTTGTGGCGTCCCTTGGCGCATTTGCTAACAGAGTCTGTGCCTTCTGAATTGGCTTCCGATCTGGGACCTGCACTTGGGCGGTTTAATCGCGCAGAACTACGGCGCTATCTCGCAGCAGGTGCCGTGGATGAGACGAAGCCGTTGGCCATACGAAGTCAATTTATTGATGCGTTGGCTCATCAGCGTGAGCCTGATGCGGCGGCCACGTTGTTGGGCTTAACGCGTCGTGCTGAATCGTCTGTGGTGCAAGACGCCGCGTTTGTTGGTTTGGCGACACTCACGGGGCGAGAAGATTTGGGCCGAGATCGTCGAGGCTGGGAGGCATGGTGGGCTGAGGCTTCAAAATTGAATTCCAGTGCGTGGCACCAAGCACTGGTGAGTAATTTTACCCGGCTTCGGGCAGAGCAGCAGCAAGCGGATGGTCGGGTGGCAGATCGGCTGGTCGCATTGGAGCGGGCGTACTATCAAGCCTCTGATACGGCTCAACGCCCTGGGGTGCTTATTGCCATGTTAGGCAGCCCTTTACGCGAAAGTCGCTTGCTTGCCTTGGATCTTGCTCAAAACCGTTTGGTGGAAGATGCGGGGCTTGATGAATCACTGCGGGTTGTTTTGCGATCGCGATTGACAGACGTTGATGCCCATGTGCGTGCCCGTGCGGCAATTGTTTTGCGCGATGCGGCCGATGCCACGGCGGCCGATATGGCCGCAGCCCGGTTGATGGATGGAAGTGAGCCGGTGGTTGCCGTGCAGTCGGCTTTTTTGCGTTTGCTTGCGCGCTTGCCACGCAAGCAAGCCACATCGATGGTGTTGGATTTGCTTGACGACCCTGTGTTGCGGGCCGATGCAGCGGGGGCACTCGGGGCCACGGCCCGCGCGGGTCAGCTTGCGCCACGCCAAGCGGTGGAAGCCCAAGAACGATTGCGTCAGATTCTTACTCCCGGACTTACGGCGGTTTCATCAGAGGAAGGGGCTGATCTGGCTTCTTCCGGAGATCCCCCTTTGATTTCTGTTTCTTCAAAGATTCCCGCAGGACTTGACTCACCTCAATTGGTGGCCTTGTTGGGGCAAGTGGGCGACAACAGTGATTGGCAACGTATCGAGCATTGGCTTGACAGTGATGACCCGGTGATTCAACAGGCCGCAGCGCAGGCTTGGGCTGATTTGGGGCGTTCGCTTACCACGTTGGCCGAGCGTGCCGACGATCCGGTGATTCAACCCATCGTGTTGCGTGCAGCAGAGCGTGATGGCCAAGACGCCGCCACCTTGCAGCGTTTGGCCGCGTTGCCACCTAGTGCGCTGCGGTTGATTCCTGCATGGGAGCGAGCGTTGGTGGCCATGTCGGGGCGGGTGACCCCCAACGAGTTGTGGCTTGTGTTGACGCAATTGGATGCGGCACGACCTGATTCTGATCTTGAACGGGATCGTGTGCTTCGTGAACGCATGTTGACTGCAGCGCTTGATCGTGGCCTTAAAGTTCAAGAGCCGCAACGGGCCTATTTGAATTTGCGACTGGCCCGTGCTCAGGCACGTCGTGCTGCGGGCGAGCCTGATCTTGCGGTGAGTGATTTTGAGAAATTATTGCTTGACGTCGACGTTTTAGAGCCGCGCCGCATCGAACAACTCTATCGGGGGCTTATCCCGGCTTATCTTGACGCAAACCGCCACCAAGACGCGATGGCTTTGGCTGAGGTGTTTTTGAAAAAGAACAGCTTGTCAGCCCCAGGCTCCCCCGTGAAACCCAACGCCATTGTCGACGATCCATTGCTGTACACCTTTGTGAAAGCCGGTCGCCGAGCGGTTGAGCTTGGCCGCCCCGGTGTGGGGCACGACCTTCTTGAAGGCATTCGCAGCCTGTGTCCTCTTGAGGGTCCGGCGATTTCAGACAATCTGGCAGAGCGGCTGGCCGAACTGGAAGACGCACTGGCACCCCCCAAACGCAATCCGTGAGCTCACTTGGCGAGGCGGCTGCCTGAAATTCCTATACTACCTTCATGGATAAGAAAATCACCGGCCTCGCCTATGTCATGGGCGACGATATTGACACCGATCAAATCATCCCTGCGGAGTACTTGGCTTACAACCCCAGTGATCCCGCCGAGCGGAAGTTTTTTGGCATGTACGCCAACGTGGGCGTGCCAGAAGGCCAACGTGGTTTGCCTGATGGCAAAACGCGGTTTGTTCCAGAAGGTGAATTCAAAAGCAAATACACCGTGGTCATTGGTGGGGAAAATTTTGGTTGTGGATCATCCCGCGAGCATGCCCCCTTGGCCCTTGCCGAGGCCGGAGCCAAGGTGGTTGTGGCCCAGTTTTACGCTCGCATCTTCTTTCGCAACTGCGTGAATGGTGGTTATCTCCTACCTTGCGAAAGTGTCGAGCGATTGGTTGAAGAAGTCAAAACCGGCGATGAGGTCACCGTCGATATTGAAGCAGGCACCCTCACCAATCACGCCAGTGGTAAGACCTATGCCCTTAATCCTTTGGGGGATGCGACACCCATCATTGAAGCAGGCGGCGTGTTTGCCTACGCCCGGGCCGAAGGAATGATTGAGTAGTGATGGGGGGGCAGTTAGCAAATAGCAAATAGCAAATAGCAGTTAGCAAGACGCAAGCGGAAGGGGCTGCCTCTTGCTAACTGCTAATTGCTAATCCCTAACTGTCTGTCCCCCAGCCCCTTTCTCTCATTCGTAAATATCGGACTTGCCTTGAAGTTCATCCTCGTCGTCTCTCAGCCGATAGCACAGCATAAGACTCCCACTCCAAGGTGAATTTGCTATGCCCAAGACTTCTAATAACGACCGTATCCTGCTTGAAACCGGAACCAATGAACTTGAAATTCTTGTTTTTGAGGTGGGCGGACAGCGTTATGGCGTCAATGTGGCCAAGGTGCGTGAAGTGATCATGCGGCCTGAGGCTACGCCAGCACCAGGTCAAAGCACGTCGGTTCGTGGTATGACACGGTTACGCGGCAAGGTACTCATGGTCATCGACCTGCACGCTTATTTGGGCGTGGCGCCAGTCCACCCCGACCCCAAAGCGTGGCATTTGATCGTGACAGAATTCAACGGTATTGCCGCAGCGTTTGATGTTGAAAACGTTGATTCGATTTACCGAATTTCGTGGGATCAAATTCTTCCGGCCCCCGAAGGAACCGACGAAACCCAAGCCGCGGCCACTGGCATTGCCGAGATCAATGAAGAATTGGTCATGATGCTTGACTTTGAATCTATTTACAGCGCTGTGGTAGATCATACGCCTGCGAGTCATATTTCGGGCCCTGCCAACGCCAAGGTGGACCGTGGTGGGCTTGAAGTATGGAGTGCTGAAGACTCAGCCTTTATTCGTCATGGCATTGAACGGGCATTGAACGACAGTGGTTACACGCAGCATAGTCTGTTCAACAATGGCAAAGAACTGTGGACGGCATTGGTCGCTGCGGCTCGGGCAGGAAGCGTGCCCGATGTCATTATGTCGGATATTGAGATGGCTCAAATGGATGGTTTGCACCTATGCAAGAAGGTGAAAGGAAATCAAGCCACCGCGGGTATTCATTTTGTGTTGTATAGCTCGCTTATCACCGACCAAACCCGTCACAAAAGTGAACGCGTGGGCGCTGATGCCCAAGTGAACAAACCCAAGATTCATGAGATCATTGACCACTTGGATCGCTGGGCAGAAGAAAAAGGCCTTGCCTCTGCCTCTGCCGCAGCGTAACAGCGTTATTCGAGTAAGTCTGAAAACGATAACACCCTGCCGGAATCGGTGGGGTGTTTTGTTGTTGTAACCATTCACGGGTTTAACAAGCGTATTTGCGTTGACGCGCAATGGGCAAGTCATCTCGGGCAAGAGATTTTACGCCAAGACGCAGGGCCGTCGCGGAGCATGAGCGACGGAATAGATGCGTTTGCTTTTGCCGCATCTTTCCTTTTCAGACGCCAAGGAAGACAAGAAAGCCAACAAGATCACTTTTTCTCTTTGGCTTGCGTGCAATATTCAGTGCCAGGTGGAGAGGCTCTTTTTGAAGTGACACGTAAGACAATCGCGACGCCT
>JAZGFZ010000218.1:0-3191 GCA_036480015.1 Algisphaera sp.
GTTGCCGGTGGGTTCGTCGGCCAGCAGCACGCGGGGCTGGTTGATCATGGCGCGGGCGATGGCGACCCGTTGACGTTCCCCTCCCGAAAGTTTGGAGGGGCGGTGTTTCATGCGGTCTTTAAGGCCCACGGTTTCGAGCAGGTGGGTGGCCCGGGCCACGATGTTTGAGCGATCGCCCAGCCAGCCCAACACGCCGCGTTGAAGCATGGCGGCAATGGTGACGTTTTCGAGGGCGGAAAGTTCGGGCAGCAGATGATAAAACTGAAAGACAAAACCCACTTGGTGGTTGCGGTAGCGGTCGAGATCGCGCTTGCTGCGGGCGTATACATCGCGGCCGTCGTAGAGCACGCGGCCTGCGTCGGGTTTGTCGAGGCCGCCAAGCAAGTGAAGCAGCGTTGATTTGCCTGAGCCGGATCGGCCCAAAATGGCGAGCATTTCACCAGAGCGCACTTCGCAGTCAATGCCTTTAAGGACATGCAGTGCTTTGCCGCCCATGCGGTAGGTTTTTTCGAGGGCTTGAGCCTGAAGGATGGGCTGCGTGGTGGTGGCCGTGGCAGCGTCAGGTGTGGGAGGGGCGGTGGTGTTCATGGCGTTTGTTTGAGACGCTGTTTTGTGGCGCTGCATTGATGTGCAGCATCGGCGAAAGGCATTTAATCGTTGCTGTTTTGTGAACTATTCATAACGCAATGCGTCAACGGGTTTGAGGCGTCCGGCGATCCACGCGGGCAGGGTGGCGCCAATGACGCTGCTGAGGATGGCCCCTGCGACAACGCGCCAGGCTTCGGTGTAATTGATTTCGTCGGGGATGCGGTCAAAGAAATAGGTTTGCGGATTCCACATGCGCCAGCCAAAAGTGTTGGCGATGAATTCTTGAATTTCGTTGAGGTGGGTGACCACGCCCACGGCCAAGGCGAGGCCGGTGAGGCTGCCGACCAAACCAATGGCGAGGCCGTAGCCTAAAAACAGGCCCATGATGCCACCACGTGAGGCGCCAATGGCTCGCAGCACGCCGATGTCGCGGGTTTTTTCGAGCACGATCATGTAGAAGGTGGTGGCGACCATGACCACGGCCACCAAACCAATGATGCCAAACAAAAAGGTGACCAAGCCTTTTTCATTTTCGACGGCGCTAAGAATTTGTCCGTGAATTTCTTCCCACGTGGCGGCGCGGGGCACGGCGGCAAGGGGGCGATCGGCGTAGGCGGCGGCCACAATGTTTTGCACTTTGTCTTTAACGTCGTTGACGTCGGCGTCTGGGGCGGCTTTGATGACCAGGCGGTTGGCCCGACCGGGAATAAGGGTTTTTTCGCCACCGCGACCGGTTTCGGGGTCAAAGTCGGTGAGGCCTTCTTTGGGTTCCATGTCGAGCATTTTTTGAAGCGTGCCAAAGGGCATGAAAATAAATTGTCCGTCGATGTCGTAGAGCCCGCTTTTGAACTCGTTGACAACCAGCAGCTCGCGGCGTTTGGGTTCGAGCGTGCCCAGTGTGCCGCCTTGGGTGATGGGCACCACGGTGAGTGGCAGGCGGGCGCCGGCCCAACTGGCCCGCAAGCTGTATTGGCCTTGGTCGTCGCGGTGTTGATAAGGGTTGACTTCGATGCCGATGATGGCTTCGGGCAGACCCATTGGGTCGTCGCGATGGTAGTCGGCGGTGAGTGAAGGGTCGGCGGGGTGGTCGCGGGTTATTTTTTGCGTAAAGGCGCGGCCGCGATCGTTGTCGGGTGGGTGGGTGTGTTTGATGAGGTCTTCTTTGGACCACACCAAGGTGTTGCGATAACCCACGATGGCATCGAGTTTGGCCATGTCGACGCCTTGCACACGCACGGGTTTGGCGTCGTCGCCAAAGTTGGCCAAGGCCACGGCGTCGATGAGTGGCGTGGCCACGGCAACCTCGGGCAGGTTTTCAATGTCGGCGATGATTTGTTCGTATCCGGCAAAGCCTTGGAAGGGCCCTTGCACCACCACGTCGCCGGTGAGGTTGTGGGCAGAGCGGCGAAATTCGTTTAAAAACCCGCCCATGACGCTCATCACAATGATGACCATGGCGGTGCAAAGCATGACCGCCACCGCGGCGAACAGCGGGGCCAGCTTGCGGCGGAGGTATTTGGAGATGAGGAGGAGTTTGAACATGGGCGTTAGGGTTCGCGAGAGCGATTTTTACGCCAAGACGCCAAGACGCCAAGACGCCAAGAAAGGCATTAGCCTTTCGGGGTGTTTACGATGCGGTGCAGGCCGTCTTTTAAAACGGCTTCGTGAAAATTGATGAGAAGGCCGAGTTGGCAGCGTGTGGCGGAGAGGTAGGCTTTGGTTTGGGCGTGGTGCTTGGGATGCAATTGCTCGACGGCTTTCAGTTCGACAACGAGTTGTTGCTCAATAAAAAAATCCATTAGACCTTGGCCGACGAGCCGTTCGTGATAGAAAACGTTTACCTTGCATTGACGCTCGAATCGTATTTTTTGTTCGGTTAATTCAATGCTTAAGGCTTCTTCGTAAACCGACTCGGGAAATCCTGGGCCCAATGTTCGGTGTACATTGATCGCTGCTCCGATGACTGAGTAAGCAAGTTCATCGAGTTCTTTACGGGGTTCTTCTTGGCGTCTTGGCGTCTTGGCGTCTTGGCGTAAATTTTTCATGGCAAATCGTTATCTCACCCCTGCGGGCGCATGAGGGGGAAGAGGATGACGTCGCGGATGGAGTGTTGGTTGGTGAGGAGCATGACCAAGCGGTCGATGCCGATGCCCAGGCCGCCGGCGGGGGGCATGCCGACTTTGAGGGCTTCTAAAAAGTCGTGGTCGATGTTGCGGAAGGCGGCGGCTTCGACGTCGTCTTCGCCGCCCATGCCGTTGGTTTGTTGTTTGAAGTTGGCTTCTTGTACGTCGGGGTCGTTGAGCTCGGTGTAGGCGTTGGCAAGCTCCATGCCGCACACGAACAGTTCAAATCGTTCGGCCAAAGGAGGTTGGCCGGGCTCGTCGGGTTTGCGCTTGGTGAGCGGGCAGAGGCTGGCGGGATAATCGATGACAAAGGTGGGTTGGATGAGGTGTTCTTCGACGGTTTCTTCCCACACGGCGTTGAGGAGCACGTCGTGGTCGACGTCTTGGGTTTTAAGGCCTAGGGCGTCGCCTTTTTTGACCGAGGCGGCGTGGTCGGTGTGGTCGAAATCGTTGTGTTGGTTGAAGAGGTCTAAGTATTTT
>JAZGFZ010000219.1:0-17240 GCA_036480015.1 Algisphaera sp.
TTTGGCGAAATGCCGGAAACCTGACCCATGGCCCTTAATCACCTTCGCAACGTCGCCATCATCGCCCACGTCGACCACGGCAAAACCACCCTCACCGACCAACTGCTCTATCAGTCGGGCATGTTTCGCTCCGAAGACCTCGACAAACTTGCCGGTGGCCAGCACAACCTCATCATGGACACCGGCGACCTCGAACGCGAGCGTGGCATCACCATCACCGCCAAAAACTGCGCAGTGAACTACCGCCACACCGATGGCGCCGATTACAAAATCAACCTCATCGACACCCCAGGCCACGCCGACTTTGGCGGCGAGGTCGAGCGCGTACTCAACATGGCCGACGGCTGTTTGCTGGTGGTTGACGCCTTTGAAGGCCCCATGCCGCAAACACGCTTTGTGCTGCAAAAGGCGCTAGACATCGGCCTTAAACCCGTGGTCGTCATCAACAAAATCGACCGACCCGACGCCCGCCCCGAAGACGTCATCAATGAAGTGTTCGACCTTTTGGCCGACCTCGATGCCCCCGACGACGCGTTGGACTTTCCCATTATTTTCTCTTCCGCAAAAAACGGTTGGGCCACCGACGACATCAAAAACATTGGCGACGACCACCCCACCAACATGCTTGCGCTTTACAACGCCATTCTTGAGCATGTGCCCGCCCCTTATGCCGAAGACTCAGCCCGCGGCAAAAGCGCCGGCTTTGCCAACGCCACCGAAGCCTTGGCTGCCCCGCTGCAAATGATGGTCACCACCATTCAATACAGCGACTATGTGGGCCGCATTGCCATTGGCCGCGTCACCGCAGGCCGCATCAATGCCGGTCAAACAGTCACGGTGATCAACCGTGCAGGCGAAGGCAAGCAACAAAAAATTCAAAAACTCAACATTTTCGATGGCCTTAAACAAACCGAATCCGCCGAAGTGATGACCGGCGACATTTGCGCCATCGTGGGCCTCGACCCCATCGAGATTGGCGACACCATTGCCTGCCCCGATCGTCCCTCGGCACTTCAATCAATTGAAATCGACAAGCCCACACTCACCATGACGTTTCGCGTGAACGACTCGCCCTTCGCAGGCCGCGAAGGCAAATACGTCACCAGCCGCCAAGTGTACGACCGCCTCATGAAAGAGCTGCAATCCAATGTGGCCCTGCAAGTGGAACGCGGCGAGGGTGGCGATGAATACAAAGTCAGCGGTCGCGGGCTTATGCACTTGGGCGTGCTGCTCGAAACCATGCGCCGCGAAGGCTACGAACTGCAAGTGGGCAAACCCGAAGTCATCCTCCAACGCCCTGAAGACGGCGAACACGCTGGAAAACTGTGCGAACCCATCGAACAACTTGTGGTGGACTGCCCGTCCGATTGCCAAAACGATGTCATGAGCTTGGTGACCAACCGCAAAGCTGAAATTGTCAGCATGGATCCCAAAGCCGGAGCAGGCGACTACATCCACATGGAGTTCACCATTCCAGCCCGTGGCCTCATTGGCCTGCGTACCCGCATGCTCACCGCCACCCAGGGCCGGGCCGTGATGCACCACACCCTCCTGCGTTACGAACCCATGCGAGGCGACGTACCCACGCGATCCGCGGGTGTGATCGTCAGCAGTGAAACAGGCCAAGTCACCCCTTATGCACTGCACGGCCTCTACGAACGCGGCTTCTTTTTCGTGGCCCCTGGCGCCCAGTGCTACGAGGGCCAAGTCATTGGCGAACACTGCAAAGACAACGACATCATCGCCAACCCCGTTAAAAGCAAGCAACTCACCGCGGTGCGTACCCGGGGCGGCAAAGACGACAACATGCAGATCAAGCCCCCCAAAGAAATGTCGCTTGAAGCCTGCCTCGAATACATCGCCGAAGACGAATGGGTCGAAATCACCCCCGAAAGCATTCGTTTGCGTAAACGTATTTTGAACGAATCGATGCGACGCAAGCAGCAACGCTCGGCCAAAGACAAAGCCAAGAAAAAATAACACGACAACGTGTTCAATAACGATTCGATAAAAAAAACAGCCCGTTTGAACCACCACAGTTCAAGCGGGCTGTTTTTTAGGTGGCCGCTCATGACTTTGCTATCTCAAGACAAACATGAAGTGACTGAGTTCTGTGTTCTGCCTTGATCTTTTTTGGCCCAAGCGCTGGCTTAAAAGCGGCTCTCCAAAAAACCGTGGACAGTTACTTTTTTAGAAAGCCGAGTATCACGCGCCAGGCAAGTCTTGCGTAAGCACCGCAATAACATCGGCTGCGGTATAAGCCTTCGCGCCTGAAGGTAAAAACGTAGCAATCGTATCGACGGCATCACCTGTGGTCACCAGTGGCTTTTCGATTTCACCATCGCGACGAATTTGCCCCAAATCAATGTTGGCAAACAATCCGTTGCACGCACACTTGCGTCCCTCGGTGTCTTGAACGTCGCCGCCCTTACGCACATAATCAGCGACAGGCTCACTGGGGCAACGCCATCCCAAGACACCATCCTCTTTTTTATACGCATGCCGCAAGTGTCCTAGATCGCAAATCCGAGAACGGTCTTCATACACCGCTTGATTTGAAAGGGTGTCGTCAAGCTGCAACACCTTAAAAGGGAAGCCCGTGGGCGAAGCCACCGGATCGGTAAACACATCCGTTTGTCCCGCTTGGCTTTGCTCCAAAATGCGTTGCTTCAATTTCGGCTCAAGGCCCGATTCTTCACAGAAGGCAAAAGGAGTACCAATTTGAACCCCTGTGGCCCCTGCCTGCAATGCTTCGGCCACACGCTCTGGCTTGGCATATTGCCCCGCAAGCCAAAAAGGCCGGCCCAGCGCCTTCATGGCATCAAGATCAGCCGTGTCACGCTCGCTGTAAATGGGCTCGCCTTTTGCCGTGAGCTTCAGAGGACCACGCGGCGGCGCGTTGTGTCCGCCCGCACTGGCATTTTCAACGATGAATCCATCCACGCGACCACTGGCCTTGCGCGCCAGCATGTTTGCCAGCGTGACCGAAGACACGATGGCCAAAAACTGAGGACGTTTCAACGAAGGCGCATCACCTTCAAATAAATCATTCGGATCAAACTCGGTGGTGAATTGCTCGCCCCGCGACGCCCCCTTCACATCGAGAGCAAGTTCAACAGGATCGCCTACCGCAAGGCGATCCAACACGCCTGGAATCGCCTTGGGAATGCCCGCCCCCATCAACACAAAATCAACACCCGCCAACATCACACCATAAAGCGAAGGCAACGTGGGAAGCTGGACCTTCTCCAAAAAGTTAACGCCCACCTTCCCTTCATGCCCCTCTTTGGCAAGGAACACCTCTGCGAAATTAGCGGCCACCAATAATTCTGAAAGCGACGAAGCAAGTTTTTGAGCCGCCACCGGCACGGGGCGAAAGGGCTTGCCTGGCTTTTTGCCGCCCTCAATGAAATAACGATCAAGAACACGCTGAGCCACGCCGGGAATAGGAAGCTGGGCAAGCGCACGGCGTAAATGTCCGCCGATATCACCCAATTGAAGACGCCGTGCCATCACCCCATCAATGGCGGTGCCTGAAACCACGCCCAAGTGCCCCGCCTGCGAAACGGCCCGCGCCAAAGTCCACCCCGAGACCGCAATACCCATGCCCCCCTGAATAATAATTGGCAAAGAGTCGTGTTTCATAAATAAAGCTCGCTTTAATCCAACGGACAGCCCGCACATAGGGTTGTGCCTAAAGCAGGATATTGGAGGCATTGTATCTGGGTTTGACACGGCGGCGGAGCGTGGCTTCGGTAAAATATTTACATGCCATTTGGCAATGCGAGGCGACTTCGCTACATTTAAACCAGCCCCGCGCTGCATCGACGGGCTTCATTTCAGCGCACATTTCTCATGTCTGATCAAAAACGTCGGATGGCGATTGCAGCCCAAGCTGCGGCGCTCATGTACTCCCGCCAAGAAAGCGAATACTTCACAGCCAAACGCAAGGCGGCCCGCGCGTTTGGTGTGAACCCGCGTTCACACCCCAAAGACCTGCCCTCAAACAAAGAAGTGCAAGATCGACTGCGGGCCTATGCCCAGTTGATGGAGGGCCCCGCTCGCACCGAGGTGCTGCGCGACATGCGACTTGAAGCGTTGGTGTGGATGCACCGGCTCATGCGTTTTAAGCCGCATCTCATCGGCAGCGTACTCACCGGACATGTGCGTAAAGGCTCTGACATCGACCTGCACGTGTTTGCAAACAGCATTGAGTCGATCACCTTGCTGCTGGACGAAGAGCAGGCCACGTACACCGTAGAACGCAAGCAGGTGATTAAGCACCACCAAACACGGATTTACCGACATGTTCATCTTGAGGGAGCAGGCGGGTGGCCCATTGAACTCACGGTCTACCGTGCCGACGAATGCAACTATTCCTTTCAAAGCTCCATCACCGGTAAAACCATCGAACGGGCCGATGTTTCCGACGTGATCGCACTTGTTGAGCGTGAACACCCCGATGCGTCTCCAACACACAACGCCCAAGAAGCCGCCGATGAAACCGCAACCCAAGTGGATGTGGCATTCATGTACCGCCTGCTCTTAGAACCCCTTGCAGGCGTGGCTCAATCGAAAACACATCATCCCGAAGGCAATGCGCTATATCACAGCCTTCAAGTGTTTTGCCATGCCATTCATGCCGCCCCCTACGACCACGAGTTGGTCGCCGCCGCCCTGCTACACGACGTGGGCAAAGCCATTGATCCTGCCGATCACGTGAACGCGGGCCTTGAAGCCCTCGACGGCATCATCAGCAACCGCACCCATTGGCTCATTGCCCACCACATGGACGCCCACAAACTCAAAGCCGGCACGCTGGGCCACCGCGCCACCCAGCGTTTGCGCCAACACGAAAACTTCGACGACCTCATGCAACTCCAAACCCACGACCAAGCCGGCCGCCAACGCGGCGTCGCCGTACCCACAATCGAAGAAGCCCTCAACGCCCTGATGGCCATGGGGTAACCCGCCCACGCCCAAATCGGGTCGTCGGCGCAGCCCGACGCCCACATTCTTCGCCCCTCCTTATGGCCACAGCGAAGGGGGTTTGTCGGCTGGCGTGCGATGCGGGCGTCGCGAGCCGCCCACATGCAAGGAGATTGGTGAGGGTCGGCCCCATGGGGCCCCCCGATCCGATCGACGCAGCAAGTGGGTGGCGCAGCAGCCCGCATCGCACGCCAGCCGACAAACCCCCGTAGCGCAGAAAAGCGACCAGGCTAGGGGACCTGGTCGCTCGGGGAGATGCACGGCACTAGAAGGCCGTGTGAGTGGGGCAAGTTTTTCGTTGCAAGGCAATCGCCTTCCACATTAGAAAATTTAACACAATCGCCCCGCCATTCCAACCCCCAACATGCTCTTTTCTCAGGTTTTTCCTTATTTTCCTCAAGAACCACCCTGTTGCCACGTGGAGCGGTTGCAGGAAAATAAGGGTTTTCCCTCGATTCGTATCTGAAGCCATTGCCGCGAATCTCCAACACTCACTAAAAAGCCGAATACTTAGGCGCCTCACCCGCCAACACGGCGGCCACATCGCGCACCACCCAGCTCATGTTTTTCATCGCGGTGCCTGTGCGCGATGCCAAATGCGGCAACAACGTCACGTTGGATAGTGCATGAAGCGGGCTGTCGGTTTTGGGGGGCTCGGGATCGTGAACATCTAACAGCGCCCGCGATTGGGGGTGAATCGCCATCCATGATGCCAACGCGGCGTGATCCACCAGCGGTCCGCGTGCGGCGTTAATCAACAGCACGTCATCTTTCATGGCAGTGAATGCTTCGGCCCCCACAAGCCCACGGTTCTCCGCCCGGCCATCGGTGTGAACTGTAAGCACATCGGCTTGGGCATACAACGTGGCGTGGTCCACCAGCTCCACTGGATAACTCACCGCCTTTTCCAAAGGCCCCGCAGGCAACACGTCACACGCCATCACGCGCATTCCAAGGGCGTGGGCCACGGCCCCCAATCGTTTGCCGATGCGTCCGAACCCTAAAAGGCCCAGGGTCATTTCATTAAGTTGCTGCCCCACTTCTGTTTTGCGCATGGCGTGAAAAGTCTCGGCGTCGGCTCCAGCGGGCAAAGGCGTGCGGGGTCGCACATGATCAAGCATGAGACCCGTCACATATTCCACCACCGCTTGGGTGTTGGCTTCGGGCGTGTAAACCACTTCCACACCTGACGCTTTGCATGCTGGCAGATCAAAATTGTCCAGCCCCACACCCGCACGGCCCACCACTTGCAAATGAGCCCCTGCGGCCAAAAAGGCTTTGTTTACCTGCGTGTAAGTACGCACCACCGCCCCGCGCGCGGTGGCCAGCGCGGCGGCCACCGCGTTGGAGTTGGTGTGATCCACCCACACCACCTCGGCCCGCTGGGCCAGCCAGTCGGCGCAAGCAGGGTCAAGGCGTTCGGTGATCACAACACGGGGAAGGTCGGTGCTCATAGCGTCACATTACCCCAGGACGCCTCCGATACACTGGCCAGATGGCCACTTCTTCCAAAAGTCAATCAAAAACATCTTCTTTGCCTACGAATGACATCATCACAGGCGACTGCATTGCCACCATGAATGCATTGCCTGAAAATTCGGTTGATCTTGTGTTTGCCGACCCGCCCTACAACATTGGTTTTGAATACGACGGGCACTATGTCGACGAACGCCCCGACGACCAATACATCACTTGGACACAAGACTGGATCAGCGCTGCCACCCGACTGATGAAGCCCAGTGGCAGTCTTTATGTGCTGATTGGCGATGAATACGCGGCCGAAACCCGCTTGCATCTTAAATCGCTTCAAAAAGAAGGCAAGCTTCTCTTTCGCAATTGGATTGTGTGGCACTACACCTTTGGCCAACGCTGCAAAATAAAGTTCAATCGCAGCCATGCGCATCTTTTTTACTGCGTGGGATCAGATGCCGTGAATCCCAAAACCGGCAAAGTCCGCAGCAATATCACCAGAAAACTCCCCTTCACCTTCAACTACGACGCAGTGTCGGTGAAGAGCGCCCGCCAAACCACCTACAACGACAGCCGCGCGAACCCCAAAGGCAAATTGCCCGACGACACGTGGTATCTGCGCCCGGCCGAAGCCTTGGACGACAAAGCCAGCATGGGCCACACACTGTTCGACACCGATGGCGACCTGTGGAACCCCAGTCGCTTGTGCGGCACGTTTCGTGAACGCGAACAGTGGCACCCTTGCCAATTGCCCGAGGCGCTTTTAGATCGCATCGTAAAATGCAGCTCCAACGAAGGCGACGTGGTGTTCGACCCCTTTAGCGGCAGCGGCACCACCTTGGCTGTGGCCCATCAACTTAAACGGTCGTGGCTGGGCTGCGAGCTAAGCCCCGAATACCGCGAAAAAGCATTGGAGCGTATCCATGCCGATCCCGCCGAACGGGCAGCACGACCTACGGTCACCAAGGCAGGCAAAAAAGCAGGCGTACGCGCCCAAGCGGCTGATACGACTGAGCCGCGATCGCTATTTACGCCCCCTAAATCCGACCCCACATAAATGGTAACCATTCACGGGTTTTTGACCACTTTCCTTGAAGCCAATGCCTACGTCGAAAAACTTCAAAGCAGAACACGAAGCCGCGAAGGCTCAAAGGCACGAAGAAAACAAACAACGGTTTACTGATTTTCAAGAGGATGCTTGTGGATAACGTAAAGGAAATTGAACCGCCAAGGGGACAAGTGAGGGGGCCAAGGAAGGCAAAAAAGAAAATTAAAACGTTGTTTTTCAGCCTTGGTATGCGTGATGAAATTAAGTCAAGGCGATTGAGAATCGCCCCTCAGAAAGCGTCTCTTTAGCCCGGCAGTCCCTGCCTTCCTTGGCGTTCTTGACGACTTGGCTGTTCATGCTTCGATTTCCTTCGTGCCTTTGAGCCTTCGGGCCTTCGTGTTCGCCTTGGGATTTTAAAACTGTCAACGGTTACTGCCATGATTCCTAAAACACAACACCTTGACCTCTCTTTGCCGCAAGCGTCACCGCAAGCCCCGGCGGTTCGGGCTTTGCGTGCATCGGTGTTTCGCATGGCGTGGTTGCGCGGCACCGTGCGCGGGGCGGGGGTTTATGTGTTGGGATGGGGCGTGGCCACACTGGCCCTGCGAGCATGGACGGACACGCCCGATGACGGAACCCCCGGCACTTGGATATGGGGATCCTTGGGACTGCTTGGCGTTGTGATCTTGGCCGGGTGGCGTGCCCGCCGCCACATGCCTGATGTTGCCGCCGCTGCCGCCATGTTGGATCAACAACATGCGCTAGGCGGATTGATGATGTCGGCTCCCGCCGAAGGTTTTGCCGCATGGTCGGGCAACGTGGCCGCGGTGCAACCTTTGGCCGTGAAATGGCGCGGCGGGCCAGCCCTTTTAGCATTGCTTGGGGCGATGGGGTTTCTTGCGGGCGCGGTGTTGGCCCCCATGCCTGCGCCCGCGCCCCACGCGGCTTCACTGCATGTCAAAAGACAACTTGAAACCTTGCGCGAACAAGTGGCCGTGCTGGAAGAAGAAGAGGTGATTGACGCAAACAAAGCCGACGACCTGCGCGACACCGCACAGCGCGTCGCCGATGATGCCAAGGCCGACGACCCGGTGCGAGCGTGGGAAGCACTGGATCATTTGGCGCGTCAACTGGAAGACGAAGGCGCCCAAGCCCAAGAAGCGGCGCAGCAACAATCCATCGAGGCGGCGGCAGCAGCCACCTTGGCCCAGGCCCTCGCGGCCTCGCTCAACGATCCTGCCAGCGAACTAAGTGAGGCGCAACTCGAGGCCGCCGTGGATGCCTTGGCTCAACTTTCAGCCGCCGCGATGAACGGGGAGCTTCCCGCCATGCTCGACGCGGCCACCGCCGAAGCTTTGGCCGCAGGATTAGACGCCAACGCACTGGCCGCACTACAAGACATGATGCAAGGCCGCGAGGCCGAACTGGCCGACCTCATGGCCAACCTTGAGGCCGCCGGGCTAAACGCAGGGCAAGCCCAAGGGCAAGTGGGAGCCGGCGAAGACATCGCGCTAGATCCCGACGCTCTTAAAACGTTCTTAGAAGGCCAAAGCGACAGCGAATGCGACGGGGCAACCCTTGCTGCGGCATGCAAAGCAGGCGACCAAGCAGGTCGCGGCGGAATCAATCGCGGGCCAGGCCACATGGAAATGACCTGGAAAGATCCCGCAAGCCAAGAAGGCGCGTCATTTGACCCATTGGTGCTGCCGCCCTCAGCCCTGCGCGATCCTGCACAATCACACCGGCTGGGCGTTAGCCAAACCGCCCCACAGGTGGAACATGACAACACCGCGTCGGCTGGAGGCGGGCTCAATGGCGTGGAATCGGCAGGCGGATCGGCCGCCACCACCACCGTGTTGCCGCGCCATCGCGGAGCCGTGCAACGCTATTTTGAACGCCGCAATTCAAGCGACAATGTTTCAGGCGATGCGACACAAGCACCGTGAAGTCGCAAAACCGCAACATGACATTGCGATAAGATTAACCTTGAAGTTGAATTCTATATTTCCAAAGATTCTTTATGACTGAATCCACGCCACGTCCTGTTTTGCTGCAACCCGATGAAATCACACCCGCAGTAAAATCGCTCAAAGGCGTTCTTGCAGCACTGGATCGTGTGTTGTTGGGACAACCCGAATTGCACCGCATGGTGTTGGCGGGCATTTTAAGTCGCGGGCATATTTTGCTTGAAGGCATGCCGGGGGTGGGCAAAACCGCACTCATCCGTGCGTTGGGCCAATTGATGTCGCTGCAATTTAGTCGCGTGCAATTCACACCCGACCTGATGCCCGGCGACATTGTGGGAAGCCCTATTTTAGAAGAAGACACCCACGGCAAACGGCAAATGGTGTTTAAACCTGGCCCCGTGTTCACCAACATTTTATTGGCCGATGAAATCAATCGCGCGTCGCCCAAAACCCAAAGCGCCATGCTTGAAGCCATGGCCGAGCGACATGTGACGGTGATGGGCGAAACACGGTCACTGCCGGATCCGTTTTTTGTACTGGCCAGCCAAAACCCCATTGAGCTGGAAGGCACTTACCCACTGCCCGAAGCCCAGGTCGACCGGTTTTTGTTCAAGCTCAATGTGGGCCGCCCCTCGAGCGACACCATGCATCGCATGATTGACGGCCGACGACGCGGCGAGGCTCCTGTGCCCGAGGCGTGCATTTCAGCCCAAGGCCTACGCGAACTTTTTGACGTCATGGACCGCGTGGCACTTCCTCCTGCTGTGGCGGGTTATATCGCACGGCTGGTGGCCTGCACCCACGCCGATGAACCCGGCGCGCCGAGCATGGTGAAACAATTTGTGAGCTATGGCGCCTCACCCCGCGCCGCCATCGGCATTGCCGAAGCCGCTCGGGCCGTGGCGTTGCTAGACGGCCGCCCCACGGCCGGTTTTGAAGACGTTAAAACCGTGGCGGGGCCGGTGCTCAACCACCGCATGATTTTAAATTACCAAGCCCGATTTGAAAAAATCACCGCAGAACGCGTGGTGGACGAACTGCTTGAAACCGTGGACGCGGTGAACACCGCCATTCCCAAAGACATTGAGGTGGGGGCATGAAAAACAACTGGACCTTTTTTGCATTTCTATCGCTTTTTCTGCTTGGCACTCACCCCGCGTTGGCCGACACCCAACACTACGAGGGCGTCAGCATCACGGTGTTGCAACGCGAGTCCGTGGCTCCACAATTCGGCTACGGGTCTTTTTTGGTTTCTATTGTGAACCTCGACAACGCCCCGCACCTTATTGTGATGAAGACACCCGACCACTCATACGGCAACCGCGAAGACCACCTGCGAGCGGTCACACGACGCTTTCGCGTCGAACCCAAGGCCTCGGTGCAATCCGAAATCCTCTATCCCGCACTGCCCGTTAATGGCGGCGATGTTGCGATACAAATTGATGGTCGCCTACAAAAAACGCCTATCCACCTGAACATCGCGACGAATCACACGGGGACCGGCACCGCGCGGGTACGGCTTAGCCGTGACTTGAAATCGTCACAAAAAGGCGTGCTCGAAAGTGCGCTAGAGCGACATGACGATGGAACGTCGGGGGGAAGCTATGGGGGGTACGGCTATAGCTCAACACGCAGTGGCCTAGAAATGAGCTTGCTTGTTGCTCCGCCGGTTGCCGAGTGGAGTCATGCGTGGTTGAGTTACACCGGCTACGCCAGGGTGGTGGTTACAGAACGCGATTTAAAAACCATGCCCGCAGGCGTGTCGACGGCGTTGCGGGCTTATGTGTTGGCTGGCGGACAACTCACCGTGGTATGCAAATCACAGTGGCCCACGCCGCAAGGGTGGCCGATGACGGATCCTGAAGCCGCCCCAGCAAAAGAGCCACAAGACGATGTGGCCACACAATCACTGGGTTTGGGCGCGGTGCAATGGATTGACCGCACCACACTGGCCTCCGCCGAAGAAGCGTGGGCCGACACCTGGATTGACCATGTCGCCGATTCTGCCAAATCGCACTTGAGTCCCATGTCGGCCGAAAACGCCAACCGCACGTTTCCTGTCATCGAAGGCCAGCACACACCGGTGCGCGGGCTGCTGGGCATGATGGTGCTGTTTGCCTTGCTGATTGGGCCTGTGAATATTGCCGTGTTGTCTTATTTAAAGAAACGCATGTGGTTGTTGTGGACTGTGCCGCTGGGCTCGGCCTTGTTTAGCGGCGCGGTGATCGCCTACGCCCTTATAAGCGAGGGCATCACCCCTTCGGCTCGCACCGCCTCGATCACATTGCTTGACCAGACCACGCGCGAAGCGGTGACGCAAACATTGCGGGGCTATTACGCGCCGCTCACCCCCGGCGACGGACTTCATTTCAATTTCGACACCTGGGTGGCCCCACAAGTGGAAGTGGATGGCTCCGGCTACGGCGACAATGGACGCGGCCGAACCCTTGACCTCACCCACGATCAACATTTGCAGCAAGGCTGGCTTGCGGCTCGGGTGCCGGCTCACTTTGAGCTGCGCACGGTGGAATCACGACGCGAACGACTTGATTTCGAGCGACTTGACGACGGTTCGCTGGCGGTGGTCAATGGGCTGGGAGTCGATATTGAATCGCTCCATGTTTCTGACCACAAGAGTCATCGCTATGAGCATCTCGCGCTTGCCGCAGGCGAACGCGCGGTGCTTCGCACCATGCCAGAAGACAGGGGATTCATCCTGTCCAACAAAAACCGCAAGGTGATTCTCAAGCAAACGTCAAACGATGTGTTCAAGGTCAACCCCTTTGGCTTCGACATCGATGACATCGACACCCAGGCTCCCATGACATTCGTCGCCGAGCTATCCAACACCCCGTTTGTCCAAGACGGTCTCAGCGGCATTGGCGATCACCGTGTCGATGCGATCGTCATCGGCCGCTGGCAGGAGGACAAGTAATGCAAATTCATGTTCGCAACCTTACGAAAAAGTTTGGCAAAACAAAAGCCGTAGACGATTTGTCATTTTCATTTGAAACCGGCCAAGTGTTCGCGTTTGTGGGCCCCAACGGCGCAGGCAAAACCACCACCATGCGCATGATGGCCACGCTGGATACGCCCGATGGCGGCAATATTCACTTCGACGGCATTGACATTGTGAGCGACCCTGAAAAAGCCCGGCGGCTCATTGGCTACATGCCCGACAACTTGCCCACCCACCGCGATCTCACGGTGCATGACTATTTAGACTTTTTTGGCCGGGCCTATGGGCTAAGGCGCACCCGCCGTGTGGCCATGATTGAACAAATCGAGCAGTTCACCAATTTGACGGGCATTCGCGAAAAAACGCTTAAGGCACTAAGCAAAGGCATGAAGCAGCGGGTGTCATTGGCCCGAACATTGATACACGACCCGCCGCTTTTGATTATGGATGAGCCTGCTGCGGGATTGGACCCGCGCGCCCGGGTGGAATTGCGAGAATTACTCAACGCACTCACCGAGCAAGGTAAAGCGGTGTTTATCAGTTCGCATATTTTAACCGAGCTGGCCGAAGTCGCCGACGGTGCGGTGATTATCGAACGCGGCAAATTGTTGCGGGCCGGCACGCTGGACGACATTTACCGTCATGGCAAAGAGGGGCAGCCAGCAAGCCAGCATGTGGCCATTCGCGTTCGACTGGATGCCGACAAGCTATTGCAAACGCTTCTTGAAATGCCCGGCGTTCGGAGCGCTCACGAAAACGGCCGCCATATCGAGGCCCAAGTGGATGGCGACGAAGATGCGGCATGCGAGCTGTTGGCCGAACTTCTAAAACGCGGCTTTCGGGTGATGGAATTCAAGCAAGTGGAAGCCGACTTGGAACAATTGTTTATGGACGTGACCAAGGGAGACGTGCAATGAGTGCCTTTATTTCAACATTGGGCCGCGCCACAGCTTGGCTCGACGACCGCATCAATCCCATCATGGTGAAGGAACTGCGTCAAGCGGTGAAGAGCCGTTTTGTGGTGAGCGTCCTGCTTTTCATGCTGATTGTTTTGGTGATCACACTGCTTTTGTTTGTCATCAACAGCCCTCATTTGGGCACCGCAAGCAATGACGATGGAGGTGACCTGTTCATGATTTTTCAGGCCACATTGCTGGGCTTGTGCATGTTGTTTGTGCCGTTGTACGTGGGGGCGCGGCTTGCAGCCGAACGATCCAGCGACACCTCTGACTTGTTGTATGTCACCACCATTCGCCCTTCGTCGATTGTGTGGGGCAAGCTGGTCACCGGCATGGCCATTGCAGGCCTGTTTTTCGCGGTGTGCGTACCGTTTATGGTGGTGACGTATTTACTGCGCGGCATTGACCCGCCAACCATTTTGTTTGTGCTGGCCATTGACCTGGGCGTGGTGCTGTCGTCGGCCATGTTGGCGATTTTTATTGGGGCATTGCCCGTGGGCTGGCCGGTGAAGGTGCTGCTGGGATTCATCATGGCCGGGGCGAGCTTTATGACATACATCGGGATTAGTTCCGTGCTGATGTGGGAGATTTTAACAACGGGCATCGGATCGTCGATCGCCGACCCTGAGTTTTGGTGGTCTGCACTGGGCATGGGCACATTTTGGCTTAGCCTCATTGGGCTGTTCTTTTTTTTAGCGGTGGCCATGATTTCGCCTGCCACATCCAACCGGGCGTTGCCCCTGCGGCTGTACATCACCGTGGCATGGGTCATTTCATTGGGCGTGTTTGTTGAAGTATCCCGACGCGTCAGCCCTGGCGGTGGCGAGCCCATGACTGCTTGGGCCATGGGCTGGGCGTATGTGTTGTTGCCTGCCATGGTGCTGGCCACCAGTGAACGCGACGTGTTGGGGCCACGGATCAAACGTGCAATACCCCGCAATGGGTTGCTGCGAATGCCTGCTTTTTTGCTGTACAGCGGAGCTGGGGCGGGATTACTGTGGGCCACGGGTTTGTTTGCACTCACGCTGGTGGCGGCTCAATTAAGCGGCGCGTGGCTGGAAGGGAGTTCCTTGCCATTTGGCCATGCAGGGGACTATCATGCGTGGCGCTTTTTCAGCCTCATCAAACTGGGCGTAACAGGACTGTTTGTGCTGGGTTATGCCCTGCTGGGCGTACTGCTGCGGCGCATGTTTTTTCGCGGTCGCCCCAAACTAGAAACAAGCACCGCGGCCGTGGTGCTCGCCATCATGGCGGTGGCCATCGTGGTGCCAGTGATTATTGCGTACTTAATGAGTCCCCGGCATTGGGACCAAAATGAAGAGCTGTGGTTGATTTTAAGTCCCTTTGGCCCACTGGCTCACAGGGGTTTGGGGGGTTCTTTTTCTCCGTTTGATTTTGTTTTGCTTTGCGTGGCCGGATCACTCGCACTGTTTGGCTTGCTGGTGAATGCACGCTGGTTTACACGGCAAATAAGTGCGTTCCAACCATTGAGCACAAAGCCTGACGCAAAACAAGAAGCAGCACCTTCCGCCCCTCCCACCATGCCCGAGGCAACCGACGAGGCGTCCCATGGATAAGCGTCTGGCTTCGGCCGTTTCTGTGGGATACACCCGTGGGCTGGAGTGCGTGTTGGGACGAACCGGCCGCACCCCTGCCGGCACCGTGGGTGAAAAACTGGGCGCCCAAGTGGGTTCGTCTATTGAGTTCATGGATTTTCGTGAATATGCCCCGGGCGATGACTTGCGCCGCATTGACTGGGCGGCCTATGCCCGCAGCGATCGACTGATGGTGCGACTGTACCGCGAAGAAGTCACGCCCCATGTGGACTTTTTGATTGACCGTTCGGCATCAATGGACTTGCCCAACACCCCCAAAGCTCAAGCCACGTTGGGCATGGCCGCCCTTTTAAGCGGTGCGGCCGAAAACACACGTTGGTCGCGGCGCGTGTATGCGCTTCAGGCCAACCAAGGCAATCAAACAAACCACGGCGATTCGGCCTTGGCCGGTTTTGAAATAGAAGGTGGCGACCGCGAACCCGCAGGCTGGGCTTGGCCGGGCTTTGCCTCCGAAACGGCGGCCACTACGACGAAAAAAAACACGGGCCAACGCGTGGCACACACGACGGGAAAACTGCAACTTAAACGTCGTGGATTGCGTGTGGTGTTAAGCGATTTGCTGTTTGAGGGAGACCCTGAAAGCATGGTCTCCCATTGGGCCGACGGCGCCGCAGGCTTGTGGGTGGTGCAAGTGCTTGCCGCTCAAGACGCCGACCCGCGCGCCGCCGCAGGGTTTGATGGCGACGTGCGATTGATGGATGCCGAGCGCGGGGTGCTTCAAGAAGTGCGGCTCGACGCTGCCGCATTGCGACGTTACCGCAAAGCCTTGGCCGCCCACACCGCACGCTGGGCCCACGCCTTGCGCCGGGTCGACGGCCAGTTGGTCACCGTGGTGGCCGAAGAATTAATGGCGAACTGGAACATTCAAACACTGGTTCGGGGAGGGCTTTTAAGGGCGATGTGATTTCGAATCAACTTTTCGCTTTACGTTCTCTTCACCGTTCCATTTCATCACTTGCTCCCTCCTTCGCCCCCAAACCCTAAACCCCACACCCCACCGTCCGTCCATGCCCTTGCTCGCCCTGCCTTTAGCCCTTGCCGCCTTGGTGGCCTTGCCCGCACTTGCGGTCATTTACACGCTGCGCACGCGATACCATCGGCGCACGGTGTCCACCCTCATGCTGTGGTCGGCGGTGGCGCAAGCAACCGGCGGCGGTCGCAAAAAAAATCGTCTGCAAACGCCTTGGGTTCTTTTGCTTGAACTGCTTGCCTTGCTTTTGCTGATTTTGGCCGCCACCATGCCGCGTTGGCTGGCCACGGGGCAGCGGGCCGCCGTCATGGTGGTGTTGGATGACTCGTGGTCGATGCAGGCGCTTCGCCGCGATGGCCGCAGCGCCCAAGAGGCCGGGGCAGACGCCGTGCGCGATGAATTGGCAGGTCTTGGGCGATACACCGCAGGCTTTGTATTGGCCGGGGTACAGCCGGTTCGACTGGGAGCCGCAGCCCGAAACACCACCGAACTCACCCACACACTGTCCGCATGGAACGCTCAATCGCACACAGCCGATTTGGCGGGGGCAATTGCATTGGCCCAAGAAACCGGCGGGGCTGGGGTGCGGGTGTTGGTGGTCACCGACCAGCCATGGGGCATCTCGAAAAACGAAACATCTGACGCAACATCTGACGCAACGGAAGACACGACGCAAGAAGAGACGGAAGAAGCGACCGCGAATACAGCCCCTGTTTCATTGCCTGACAAAAGACTTCAAAAAGAGCTTCAAGAAGTACGCTGGCGATCGGTGGGGGAACCCGCCGACAACGCAGCCGTGGTGCGGGCGGTGCGATCGTTTAAAACCGGCCGTGATGTGGTCATGATTGAAGTGTCGCGGTTGGGGCTGGGGGTGAGTTCGGCCACTGATTCAGCCCGCACGGCAGAGTTGCGTATTGAAGCGCAGCACGACTCAGCAGATGGCACGCCGCCGACATGGACAGTTCTCACACGGCAACGCATTGGGCTTAAGCCCGGCCAAACACAACGCGTGTGGTTTAAAGACGACACCCACGCCGCCACCGGACGGCTCCTTCGTATTCACATTGAAATGCCAGACGATGCCTTGGCGGCCGACAACACCGCGTGGCTGGCCGCCGAGGACGCAGCACCCGTGCGTGTGGCGATTTTGCTGGCCGACAAAAACCTCAATGCCGCGGTGACCGATGCCATCAATGCAACAGGACGGGCCACTGTTGTAAATCGTGCAGATGACGCCGAGCTGGTTTTCACAAGTGAAACAT
>JAZGFZ010000220.1:0-2984 GCA_036480015.1 Algisphaera sp.
CCCCACACCCCACCAACAACACCGTGGCCTCCGACAACTTCTGCTGCCCCTCTTGCCCAAACCCCGGAAGAAGCATCTGACGGTGATAGCGATCAAAGTTGGGCATAAAGTTGGGCATGGTGGCGGTTGGGATCAAAGATGTAAGGACTGAAACAACTGTTCAAGATTTTACGCAACCATTCACAAGTTTTCAGGAGGATGTCTGCGGGGTAACGCGAAGGAAATTTAACCGCCAAGGGGACAAGTGAGGGAGCCAAGGAAGGCAAAAAAGAAAAAGCAGTCTTCCCCCGTTTCTCTTCGTGCCTTTGAGCCTTCGCGGCTTCGTGTTTGCCTTGGGGTTGTAAAACCGTAAAAACGGTTACCGTTTCATCTGACCGCGGTGAGAGACCCCAAGATGTAACCCCAAGGCCCTTGCGTCGAGCCGCTTCTTTTTCAAGCCCAACCGCCCCCTCACCGGCGCCCCAACTCCACCAGCACCTCCAGCCCGCGGTCGAGCATGGTTTCGTCGCAGGCGTAGCTCAGGCGAAAGTGGGTGTCGCGTTGGCTAAATACGTTGCCGGGGATGATCAGTAGGTTTTTGTCCACGGCGGCTTCTACAAATTGTGAGGCGGTCATTCCCAAATGCTCGGGCACTTTGGGGAAGGCATAAAACGCACCTGAGGGGGCGGTCAATTCGTAATGCGGGCTTAAGGCTTCGACCACGCGGTCGCGCTTTTTGGCATAGGCCGCCACCGATGCGGACATGTCGATGTCCAGTGCGGTCACGCCGGCCACTTGCACCATGCTGGGGGCGCACACAAAACTGTATTGCTGGAGCTTGGTCATTTGCTCGATGATGGGTGCGGGGCCTGCGGCATAGCCCAATCGCCAACCGGTCATGCCGTAGGTTTTAGAAAAACCGCGCATCAAAAGCGCATCGGTGCCGGTGTGCAACGGGCTGGGAAAGGGCGTGTTTTCATCAAGGCCATAACTAAACACGTCGTAAATTTCATCACTCAAAAGCAAGATGTTTTGCTCGCGACAAAAAGAAGTCACTGCGGCGGCGTCATCGGCGCTGGCCCGCACCCCGGTGGGATTGCTGGGGGTGTTAAACAAAAGCAATTTCGTGCGATCGGTCACATGCGGCGCCAAACGTTCGGGCGTGACGGCAAAGTCGGGGTAGGTGTCCACGTACACCGCCGTGGCGCCTGCAAGGGTGACCAAGTGCTTGTACATGACAAAGTACGGATCGGGAATGAGTACTTCGTCGCCTGGGCCGACGGTGGCCATGAGCGCCAACAGCAGCCCGCCCGAAACACCTGATGTCACCAAAAGACCTGCATCGCCCGAGGCCAAGGCCGGGCCCAAGGTGTTTGGAAACTCTTGCGTCAACGCCACGGTCAGTCGCTCGCGCAAGGCGGCAATGCCTTGGGTTTGCGTGTACCGATTCATGCCTGCACGCATGGCGTCCACCGCGGCGTCTTGAATGGCTTGGGGCACGTCAAAATCGGGCTGGCCGATCGACAAATTGATGGGGTCTTTTAACTTGGCAGCCAAGTCAAACACGCGGCGAATACCCGAGGCATCCACCCCGTGAGCCCGCTCATGAATAAAACGCGAAACATCCATCATGCACCCTGCTTTCATGCTGAAACAAAAAACAAATCCACTTCTTCAAACACCCATACCCACACCCGCATGGTTCCCCGGAGCCTACGCTTCCGCCCCCGCCTACGAAAAGAACGCCCCCCAAGGGGCGTTCTTGAGAACTTCATACCTTCTTCGGACCCGCACGTGGCGACCCTGAACGTTACCAAAGCGAACCTTAAAAAGGATCGCAGCAAAGAGTCACGCCGTCGGTGCGGCTGCTTCTTCTTCGGTGTCATCTGTTTTCTTCTTGGCGGTTTTTCCGGTGGTCACCTTGCGATTGCCCACCTTGCGAATGCCTAAGGGATTGTCTTTTTCCATGTCAAAACCATCGGTTTTGGTGAGTTTCGCCACGCGCTCGGCGCGGGTGAGAACGTTGCGGTGCCGTGAAAGGCCACCACCAGATTTCAAAGAGGAGTCAAGGCTCATGGCGTGTCTTTTCTGTCAGTTTGCGATGACAAAATCATCGCAGTAAAAATCGGTTTTCAAACCGCTTGAAGCCAGCGTCAATCGACGTCCGGCGTAAATTTGTAGAACATCATCGTGTTCAGGTCGCTGCCAACGCCTCGGTTGTGGGCCTTCCAGGCCCGACCCAATGCGCGTCGCGCCGTGTAATACGGCTCATGCTCGCCGTTGTACCACTCTTCGCGGGTAAAACCACGGGTGACATCAACCACCGAGATCCAACCTTCGGGCGTTTTGCCTTGTGCTGGATCGAAGAGTTTACTCCCCGTCAAGATCGTTGCAACCCCGGCCTGCTGGAAGAACTTTTGAATGCGGCGGGCTTCGTCAATATCCACCCCGCGAAGACTAACCAATCGCAGGTAATTATTCCCCGCCAAACGCGGGTCAACCGTGGGCAAATCAATTGCTCCGCCGGGGGCATCCATCGGATTGGGGTTGGCCACGGCCAACTGTTTTTCGTCGTAAGTGCTGTAATCACCCTGCACTACGCCATTTTGAGAAACGCGACCTGCAGCCTCCGCCGTGCCGCCATCAGCCAATGCCGCCCGGTGGCCCACCTGCGAACCCACCCAGTACACCGCCGTGAACGTGAGAAGCAGCCCCAAGGCCAAGCCCCCCACCGCAAGCCGTGGAAGCCGCAATGCCACCGGCGAGCGAACCGCGCCCCACGCCGCCGCAACACGCCCCAGCCATCCAGCCGCCGACTCTGACCCGCCCCCCGCCTCTTGGATCGCAGCGGCGTCAGGCGTATGGCTTGTTACAGCACAAGTCTTCTTCAATTTCTTGAAGAAGCCAGTTTGACGGCGCTTGGCCGTTGTCGAAGAGAGTGGAGACGCCGTGCGCGATGAATCGAGAGAAGAGGGGCTGGGTTTAGAGCCTGCCACCTGTCGCAT
>JAZGFZ010000221.1:0-11033 GCA_036480015.1 Algisphaera sp.
GTGTATTTCGTGTATTTCGTGGTCATTCAGAGGATTGGAAATCTCTGGACAAAGGGGCACGGGGTTCCCGCCTTCGCGCACTTGTCTGAGTTCCCACCTTCGCGCACCTATCTGGGTTCCCGCCTTCGCGGGAATGACGGAGTGGGCCGTTCTTGTGTAGGCCGTTATAAAAATGATTTTAGATGCGGATGGGAATGAAGAGGCGCGGGAGTTGAATAGCGCGTTCGCCCTGCGGGCGAATGACAGGCGAGACGCCTATCCCACTGGATGAAAGGGGTACTTGTTTGGAGGGGGGCGATGGTGAATGGGGGCAGCGGCCCGGCACACCCATCAACCCCTCGTCTCATTTTCGGCTGCGCCGAATACAGGCAGGAATGCCTGTCCTGTCGGAAATTTCGTAGCTTGCGTGAATTGTCGGGATTAGATTGCTCGCATTTTTTTTCTTTAATGCCTTCCTTCGTGCCTTCCACGCTTCGTGTTTGCCTTGGGGGGCATGGCCGCCAAAAATTTGTGAACGGGTACAGTTTTTTTGCACGGTTCTAAGACGTTTCGCGTTCGATTAGGGCCAGATAGTCGGCTCGGAGGTTTGCGGTCATGGGGCCGACGTCGCCGGATCCCACGACGTGTTTTTCGATGGTGGTGACAGGCAGCACGCCCCAGCCTGAATTGGTGAGAAACACTTCGTCGGCGGTTAAAAGATCGTCCACGGTGAGCATGCGTTTGACCACATCAATGCTGCGGGCTTTGGCGCATTCGAAAACAGCGGCGCGGGTGACGCCCGGAAGCACTGGGGCGGGCAGGGCGCCTTTGACTTCTTCGCCACGGGCAAAGGGGCTTAATAGCGTGCCGTCTTTTACAAGCAGCAAATTGCTTACGGCGCCACTGGCCAAGTGGTTTGAAACATTAAGCCATAGGGCTTCGCCTGCGCCTGCGCTGGCGGCGCGGCGCAGGCTGCGCAGGCGTTCCCAATAGTTAAGTGTTTTGCGGCCTGCGGTTTCATCAAAAGGGTTGGCGGCTGGGCCGTGGATTAAGGCCACGATGCCTCGGTCGAAAAATTCGGGGGCGTAAACGGTGGGTTCGCTGGCAACAATGGAAACCGTTTGCCGCACTTGGGGTGCGGATGTTGAGTCGGCAGGCTTAAGCAAGCTCATTGACCCGGCGGTGAGTGTGAGTCGCAGGCGGGCGCGGTCGATGTGGTTGTGGGCAATGGTTTGCGCTACGGCATCGGCAAGGGGCGCGGTGGCAAGCGACGGCGCCAACCCCAGGGCGGTGGCCGATTCGGCCAAGCGAGCCAAGTGGGCGTCAAGGCGAAAGGCCTTGCCGTGATGCACTTGGAATGTTTCAAACAACCCCACGGCATGTTGAAGCCCCGCATCGGTGATGGCCACGTGAGCGGCGTCGGGGGCGTGAAATTGACCGTTAAGATAAATATCCATGGGAGTGATGGTACTGTTTGGGAGCGGTTTTGAAATGCCAAGGCCAATCAACGTCGCGCTATTTTTTTAATGCAAGGAGCCAATAAATGCTGGATTCAGAGATGTTTGGTTATTCACACAGGGCTCAACAGCCTCAGAAGTCCACGCAAGGCAACACGGCACGGGAAGTACGGTTTTTGGAAGACCGTTTTGAACGCTTGAGTTTGGTTTGTATGGCGATGTGGTCACTCATTCAGGATCAAACCAACTTGACCGAGGACGACTTGCTGGAGCGTGTGAAGACCATTGACCTGATGGATGGTCGGGAAGATGGGAAAGCCACCACGCATGTCAGCAATTGCAAGCAGTGCAACCGGACCATGAACCGAAGGCATTTGAAGTGTCTTTATTGTGGAGCAGACAAGGCGGCGGGGAGTGCGTTTGACCGCGTGTGAACGCCTGCCGCGAAATGGGCTTTGGGGAACAGGCCAGAGGGGCTTCTTTTGTTCAAACAGATCTTGGTTTATCATTTGAGAATGATCAAACGTATTGTCTTGCTGTTGTGGGCTTTTGCGGTGGTTTGTCCTGCGTATGCGGTGACGGACACGGTGACGTTTATTCCGGGGGGGGGTGAGGCGGATGCCCACGCGCTTGAGATGCTGGCTTGGGCGTCTGGAGAGTTTGAGGTTGACCTGCAGCCAGGCGATGGTGATGCGGATGCTGTTTTGACGTTTATTACGGCCAAACCCACGGGGCATGAGCCGTTGGACACCGTGCGTTTGCGGTGGTTTAAGCCTGATGTTCCCCTGCAACAAGCTGCTGGGGCCAGCGTGCCATCGGCTCCGGCGGTGCTTGTGGTTCATTCATTGCATCCGGACATGCCCGTGGGGTTGGGATTGTGTCGGGGGTTGCGGGCTCGCGGGATTCACGCTTTTTTGTTGGAGTTGCCAGGGTATGGCAAGCGGCGTTCAAAGCGGCGGAAAATGACGGGCATTACCGCGCTTTTGCAAGCTCCCATGGCGGTGGCCGATGCGCGGCGGGCGTTTGATGTGATTGCAGATCGGCCAGAGATTGATGCCGATCGCATTAGCATTCAGGGCACAAGTTTGGGGAGTTATTTTTCGGTGGCGGCGGCGGGGCTGGATGGATGCTTTGCCAACACGTTTTTGTTGCTGTCAGGCGGAGACGGGGTGGGCATTTTGGAACGTGGCCAAAAAGATGCGTATCACGTGCGTCGAGCGTTAAAGCACTATGGCTACGAGGGCGAAAAGCTGCGTGCGTTGATTGATCCGGTGGAGCCTTTGCGGTTGGCGCCACGATTGGATGCGACACGAACATGGATGGTGAATGCGGTGAACGACACGGTGGTGCCGCGTGAAAATGCCCAGGCGTTGGCCGATGCAATGGGGTTGGAGCCGGCGCATCATGCGTGGGTGATGGGCAATCATTACACCTCGTTTTTGATGTTGCCTGCGGTGCTGGATCAAATGGTGCGCGAGGTGACGGTGGTGACGCCTCGCGGGATGGTGGAGGCCGCGCCGTGAGTGAGGTTTCAAAAATCGCACTCATTGGCGATGTGCATTTGTTTGATTTGGCGGTTCACCCAAGGCGTTTGATAAGCCGCCGGGCCATGGCCCATGCCAATTTGCTGATGAACCGTCAGCACCGGTTTAACCACGGGCTTTTGCCGCATTTGGTGGATCGGGTGAAGGCGATCAAGCCCGATTTGGCGTTGTTCTCAGGCGATGTGAGTACGTCGTCGTTGGAACGTGAGTTTGAAGACCTGATTGCGGTGTTTCGTCCGTTGGTGGATGAGGTGCCGTGTGTTTTGGTGCCGGGCAATCACGACCGTTACACGTTTAAAAGCCGCCGAGTGAAACGCATTGAAACGCTGCTGCATGAGGTGATGCCCGATGCGTTTCCGCATGTGCGGCAACTGGCGCCGGGATGGTCGCTTTTGGCGTTGGATTCGGCCATTCCCAACCGGTTGTTTTCACGCGGGGCTTTGGGCGCAGACCAGCTTAAGAAGGCGTTGGCTCATATTGCGGCCGTGCCTGAGGATCAGGCGTTGTTGGTGCTGTGCCACTATCCCTGCACGTTGCCGCCTCGGGTGCCCCATGCGTGGTCGCATGATTTGAAAGAGGCCGAGCCGTTGAAGCAGGCCTTGATGGCGTGCCGTGGGCGGGTGGTTTATTTGCATGGGCACATTCACAAGCCTTGGCATGCCTTGGCGGATGCGGGCGAAAAACCTGCTTTTGAGTGCATTAATGCCGGTTCGCCGTGCATGACCAGTCCGGCGTGGCCGTTGGGGCAGGGGTTTTGGGAACTGGATTTGCCGACCGACCCGCGCGGGGCGTTGGTGGCCAGCCATCACGCGTTGAGTGAGGAAAGTGATTCTGGTGGATCGCCCGTAGAGGAGGGGATGCCAGGGGGTACGCCAAGAACGCCTGTGTGGAAAATTCGCCAAGACCTATAATGATGGTCTTATTGAACTTTGCCGGAAGAGTGTTCGTACCTTCGGTGGGTTTTTCTTTTGAATAGTTGATATGCAAGCCCTTTAGAGGGTGAATGCTGGAGCGTGTTTTATGTGTGGAATTGTTGCGTATGTGGGTAATAAACAAGCCTCGCCCCTGCTGATTGAGGGCCTTAAGCGTTTGGAATATCGTGGTTATGACTCTGCGGGCTTGGCGGTGATGGCCAGGGGCAAAATCAGCACATCACGCAGTGTGGGGCGGGTGAGTGTGCTTGAAGAGCAGGTGAATCATAAAAAAGACAGCTTTGTGGGTGAGTTGGGCATTGCCCACACCCGTTGGGCCACCCACGGTTCGCCCACGTTGGACAATGCTCACCCCCACACCGGCGTGACCCGTGGGGGCCACACCATTGCATTGGTGCATAACGGCATTATCGAAAACTACCGAGCGTTGCGAACGTATTTGGAAAAGAAGGGGCATGTTTTTACCAGCGAAACTGACACTGAGGTGCTGGCCAAATTGATTGCCGAGTTGTACGACCCCGCCGCTGAAGGCGCGGCGTTGGAGCAAGCGGTGCAAACGGCCCTGCGCGAAGTGACCGGGGCTTATGCCATTGCGGTTGCTTGCGAACGCGAACCGCACACCTTGGTGGTGGCCAAGAAGGGCAGCCCGTTGATTATTGGGGTGGCTGACCATGCTTATGTGGTGGCCAGTGATGCCAGTGCCATTGTGTCGCACACCACCCAGGCCATTACGTTGGAGGATTATCAAGTGGTTCGGCTGTGTGCGGGGCCGCGCGATGCGATTGCTGAATCGCCCACGCACGGCGGCCCGTGGAGTGTGGACTTTCGCACCACGACCATTGACAACGAGGAGGTGACCCAGCAGGTAAAAGAGCTGGAGTTGGACTTGCAGCAAATTGAACTGGGCGACTTTGAGCATTACATGCTCAAAGAAATCATGGAACAGCCCGAGGCCATACGCACCAGTTTGCGGGGCCGCATTGACACCCGCGAAGGACGTGTGGTGTTGGGCGGGCTCAGTGCGTTGTCACGCGAATTGGTTCGCGCCAAGCGTTTTATCTTTACCGGTCAAGGCACGGCGTATCACGCAGGGCTGATTGGCGAATACTTGTTTGAAGGATTGGCCAAGGTGCCCTGTCGGGCGCACTATGCCAGTGAGCTGCGCTATCGCAATCCCATTATCGAAGAAGGCACCGTGATTGTGCCCATTAGTCAAAGTGGCGAAACGGCCGATACGTTGGCCGCATTGACCGAGGCCAAAGACCGCGGGGCGTTAAGTTTGGGTGCGGTGAATGTGGTGGGTTCAACCATGGCCCGCGAAACCGACGCCGGTGTGTATTTGCGTGTGGGACCCGAAATTGGCGTGGCCTCAACCAAGGCGTTCACGGGCCAAGTGGCGGTGCTCACCATGATGGCACTGTATGTGGGCAAACGGCGATACCTTTCGGCCGCCGAAGTGGAAGGTTACTTAGAAGAACTCAACGCAGTGCCCGATCACATCGCCAAAATCGTGGAGCAAAGCGACTACATTGGCGAATGCGTGAAGCAGGTGGTCGATCGCGACAACTGGCTGTTCTTGGGGCGTGGTTATGGCTACCCCGTGGCATTGGAAGGCGCGTTAAAGCTTAAAGAAATCAGCTACATTCACGCCGAAGGCATGCCTGCGGCTGAAATGAAGCATGGCCCCATTGCGCTAATTGACGATGGCATGCCGGTGGTGTTTGTGGCCACTCAGGGCAGCCAATACGACAAGGTGATTAGCAACATTGAAGAAGTGAAAGCCCGTGGGGGCCGCGTGATTGCCGTGGCCACCGAAGGCGACACACGCATTGACGACTATGCCGACTTTGTCTTCCGCGTGCCTGCGATTAGTGATCCACTAAGTCCCATGCTGACGGTGGTGCCGCTGCAATTGCTGGCGTATCACGCGGCGGTGCAACGTGGCCACGACGTGGACAAGCCGCGCAACTTGGCCAAGTCGGTCACTGTGGAATAAGCGGACTGTGGCAAAGCAACGCCGCGTCATTCTCTACACTGTTGGCCAATGCCTGCGAAAGTTGAAACAACCCGGTTGGCGGTGATGCTTGAATTGCGCGGGCGGCGCTGCGTGGTGGTGGGCGGCGGGGCGGTGGCGTTGCGCCGTGCCACAACGCTGGTGCAGCATGGCGCGCGTGTGAGGGTGGTGGCGCCGGTGGTCGATCCTGCATTTGCAACGCTTGAGGTTGAGGTGACCCTGCGGCCTTATGTAGAGGGCGACTTGGAAGACGCTTTTTTGGTGGTGGTGGCGACATCTCACGAGCAAGTCAACGTCAGCGTGGCAGATCATGCGCGGGAGGCGGGGGTGTTGGTGAATCGAGCCGACCTTGGCGGTGATGGCGATGTCACATTGATGGCGCAAGACCGCAAGGGGCCACTCACCGTGGCGGTGGACAGTGGTGGGGCTTCGGCTGCCGCCGCTCAAACACTGTGCGCCGGGGCCATGAAGACGCTGGGGCCTGATTGGCCGGTGCTTTTAGAAGAAGCCCGAACCCGGCGGTTGCAGCTTCGCGGAAAGCCCGAGAAGCTGCGTCAGCTGACGGATGAGCAGGCGATGGCTATCCTTCAGCGTTCGGGACGGGCCGCTTTGTCGGCTTATTTAGACACCGTGGTGACTGGCGAATGAAGGGTCGCCAACGTTGCCCTTAAAAGAGGCCCCGCATGGGGCGGCATACGCGCGTTTGATTGTCATGGAACCCACCTTTACCAATTTGGCACTTGTTGCACTGACGTTGCTTTCCGCCACGTCGGCGGTGGTGGCCACGCTGGCGTTGAAGGCTGCTTTGGCGGGTCGAAAAACACAAGGGCGTCTTCAAGCGGCATTGGTGTTGGCGGTGGCTTTGGGCACCTTGGGGCTTTTGATTTTGCGATGGCAACAGGTTCCGGGGTGGATTTTACTACACGCCCATGTTGACGGATTGTTGTTGATTGTTTTTTTGCTGGCGTGGGTGCATTTGTATTTGGAAACCCGCCCGCGCCTGATGGGCGTGGCCCCGTTTGTTTTGCCATTGATGACCTTGCTGTTGTCGTGGGCGGTGTGTGCCTCGGCGTGGACCTACAAACCGTTTCATTTGGATTCTCTTTGGCCTGTGTGGCGGGCGGTGCATTTGGGGTGTGTTTATTTGGGCACCCTTAGTGCGGCGGTGGCCGCCATGGCAGGGGCGGCTTATTTGGTGTTTGAGCGACGCCTCAAGCACAAACATTTGCCGTTGGCAGGGGCGGCCACGGGAGCCAAAGTGGCCAGTTTAGAGGCGGTGGAAGGGGTGATTGTGCGAGCGGCCACCTTGGGCTTTGTGCTTTTGTCGGTGGGCTTGGTGTCGGGCGGGGTCATCATGAACGGTTTGGGTCGCGTGGATCTCGCGCCGTGGGGGTGGTTGTCACCCAAGGTGTTGTTGGCCGTTGGGGCATGGCTGGCCTATGCCGTGGTGATGAACGTTCGCTTTGCCAGTTTGTTTCGTGGGCGGCGGGCGGCGTGGTTGGCCATTGTGGGATTTGCATTGTTGTTGGGGGTGTATGGCGTGGTGACGTTGGGGGGCAAAGCCAATGCCGTGGGCACTTTGGACAACGTGTTGGATCAACAACCACCATTGAATCAAGCTGAAGTGATGATTCGCGGGCAAGAGGGGGGGCACTAAGCGATGCGACTTGTTTTGATCGGTATCAATCACCGCACCGCCCCGGTGGCCTTGCGCGATCAATTGGCGGTTGATGCCCAACGACTGCCTGAGGTGTTGGCTGCTTTTCGCGAAGCCTTTAAACATGGTGAGGCGGTGCTGCTTTCAACCTGTAATCGCACCGAGCTTTACATGGCCGCGCCCGCAACGGTGGCGCCTGAACCAGATGCACTCATGGATTTTTTGGCTCGGCAAACCGGGGTGCCTCTGTCGGCGCTTGCTGCCGCCACCACATTGTTTGAACAGGCTGATGCCGCGTCGCATTTGTTTCGGGTGACCGCAGGTTTAGACGCCATGGCGGTGGGCGAAAGCCAAGTGTTGGGGCAGGTGCGGCGGGCGTATGAGGCGGCGGGCACGGCGGGCACGGCACGGCGGGCGTTGCACCGGTTGTTTCAAGCCGCCTTACAAGGCGCTCGCAAAGCCCGGCGTGAAAGCGGCGTGGAGGCCATGGACCAATCAATAAGCACCATGGCGGTGGAGTTTGCGGGGGGGCTTTTTGAGTCGTTTGACGACAAAGTGGTGGTGGGGGTGGGCGCGGGTGAAATCACCAAGGCCACGTTGCTTCGCATGCAAAAACTCAACCCTGCTCGCATGTGCGTGGTGAATCGTTCGGCCCCGGCAGGTGTGGCTTTGGCCCACGACTTGGGTTTGGGGGCTGCGGGGGCAAAACCATGGGATGAACTTGACCGTGTGTTGGTCGAGGCGGATGTGGTGATTACCGGCACCGCAGCCAATGAACCCGTCATCACGCTTGACCGTTTTCGATCGCTGGCCAAGAGTCGTCGCAACCGACCCTTGTTTTTGATTGACTTGGCGGTGCCGCGTGATGTGGAACCCGACGTGGGCAAGCTGCCCAATGTGTATTTGTACAACATCGATGATCTCAACAAGGCGCTGTCGAAGGTGCCCGGACGGCGCGAAAACATTGTGGCGTGCGATGCAATTGCAATGGCTTCGGCTGCGGCATGCTGGGGCCAGTTGGAACGACGCGATGTGGGCAAGGTGGTGCGAAAGCTTCGCACCAAACTTTCGAGCATTGGCGATGCCGAACAACAGCGCACGGCACGCAAACTGGCAGCATTGCCACAAACACAAGAAACTTTGGGCGCCACGCCCGATGAACTGAACCGTTTGCTGGAAGAACACACCCATCGGCTGATCAACAAAATTTTGCACTTGCCATTGACCCGGTTGGACCCAGGGCCCAATCACGATCATGTGGAGGGGGCCGATTTGGGGGCGCTGTGCCGACTGTTTGGTTTGGATGAAGAGGCGTTGGCGGACGATACACAGCCTGACGACACACAGCCCAACAAGGAAGATGCTTGAGCCGCACCCAAGCCACATCACGTGAGACGTTGTGGGTGCTTTTGGCAAGTCTTTTTGTTTTGGCCCTGTCGGTGTGGGGGATGTTTCAAGGTGGATTCATGCCTGCTTCGCAAGTGCCCACAGGGTTGTTGGCGGGCGGGGTGCTTGTTGGGTTTGCTGCTTTGCCGGTGTTGATGGCGGTGGCCGCTGCGTCGTGGGGATATGGCGGGGTATTGAGGGCAAATGGTCCGCTGCGGGCAGCATGGGGTGTGGCGGTGTGGCTGGGGGTTAATGCGTTGGTGGCGTGGTTGGGGGCAAGCGGCGGCTGGGGATTAAGCACGCCTGCGGTGCTGGGCAACATTGTTTTGGGGTGCGGGTTGTGGGGATTCAAAGCATTTCGCCCGCGTTCTCAAAACATCACCTCAGCTCACTTAAAAAAGCCTTCAAAAGAACCTTTCTCATTGCCTTGGACGGTTTTGCTTGCAATGCCAGGACTTGCCGTGTTGTTGGTGGCGGCGGCGTGTCCGCCGGGCACGATGTGGCGTGTCGAAGCCTTGGGTTATGACGTCACCAGTTATCACTTGCAAATTCCACGCGAGTGGATCGCGGCGGGCGGCATGGTGGAACTGGAACACAATGTCTACGGCTATCTTCCGGGGTTGGTTGAAGCCAGCTACGCCGCGTTGGCGGTGTTGCAGGGTTTTCTATTTAGCGCATCATCCACCGCCGGGTTGATGGAGCCTGCGGTGTATGTGTGTCAGTTGTTTCATGCGGCGTTGGCGGTGTTGGCCGCGGCTTTGGTGGGGGCGCTGGTCACATCGATGACCGGTGGGCGGCGCGTGGCGGGGGGATTGGCCGCTGCGTTTTTTTTACTCACCCCTTGGGTTCAAATCACCGGGTCGCTGGCGTATAACGAAATGGCCGTGTTGGTGTTTGCCACCGCAGGGCTTTTGATTGCATTGAAACCCCATGAAGACCATGACGTGTGGTGGCATGGCGCTGCACAAGTGGGGCTCTTGGCAGGGGTCGCAACACTGGCCAAACCCACGGCGGGTTATGCCGTGGCCCTGCCGCTGGGGCTTTGCGTGATGCTCCGAGGCATGATGGCTGGGGGCGTGATGGGCCCGCGCGGTGGCGGGTGGCGCCATGGGTTTGCCACGGGCGTGGTGGTTGCGGGGCTGGGGCTTGCCACACTCACGCCTTTTTTTGTGCGCAATGCCATTTGGACAGGCAACCCGGTGTTTCCATTTGCCACCTCGGTGCTGGGCACAGGCCATTGGGACACCGTGCAGGCAGAGCGTTGGAATCTCGCTCATGGCCGGGGCCCTGCGAACGACCGTTTTGCCTTTGATGCACTGTGGCGGCAGGCCTTGGGCAATGCGGGATACGGCGCGGTGGGTGGCCAAGCGGTTTCGTCTCAATCACACGAGGTTGCTCGTTTTTCACACGAGGGCGGCGTGCCTTTGCTGTGGTTGTTGGCCGTCGCGGGCGGCGTCATGGCGTGGCGTCGGCCCTCCCATGCCATGACGGAATCTTCCGTGGCGCCGCATGTCTCGCGGTTTGCCTTGCGGTTCACCTTGATCACGCTTGGTGGATTTGTCATTTGGCAATTTGCAGGGTGGTTTGCGATCACGCATTTACAAAGCCGCTTTCTTCTGCCTGTGGCCGTGCCCTTGGCTGCATTAAGCGGGCTTGGGTTTGCGGCGTGGTCTGCTTGTGGGCGACGCCATGCAATGGCAGCAGGAGCCAGTGCCGCGTTTGTGGCGCTCGTACTCACCGGGCACACATGGGCGGTTGCAAAATCACAAACACCCCTGATGCGTCGCTCCCATGTCCCGATTGATGCCCCGGCGTCGCATGTGCAAATGGGCTGGTTGGTGGATGGTTTAGCAGGCCCCGACGCAGAGGTTGTTTCGCCCGTTAAAGCGATCAATCAGCTTCCCCTTGGCAGTCGTGTCATGGTGGTGGGCAACAATCAATCATTGCTGTACATCCGCACACCCATGGTCTACGCCAGTGCATTTGATCCTTCGCCACTCACTGTTTTTCTGAAGGATGCCCCTGATGAAAAAACATTGGCCAAGCGTTTGCGTCATGCAGGCA
>JAZGFZ010000222.1:0-24494 GCA_036480015.1 Algisphaera sp.
GTTGGCCCCGCCCGCGCCGCCCATTTCACCTGCCCCAACGGCCCCGCTCACCTGCCCGCCATGACCGCCATGCCCCGCCCCCAAGCGACCCAATCCACGCCCTGTAGCGCCTGCCCCGGCTGCTGCAAATGCCCCTGCGGGGCCGCCTCCCATGGCCCCATGGCCTGCGGACAACGGGGCGTCAGCGCTTGTTATTTGCGTTAACAAATCCGATGTGCGGTCTTGCGCGTTGGGCACCAGCCCCGCCCCAGAGTCAACCGCCATTTCATAAACCGGCGCTTCGGGCTCCGGAATCAATCCCGCCATCACGTCGTCAAACGCGGGATCGGCCGCATTCACCGACGGCGCTTCAAAATGCGGCAAAGGTTCGGGCACCGACCGCAACTCAAGGGCTGGATCAAACGGGTTGTCACTGAAGTCTTGGGCCTGATCCACCGCATCGAGCAGTCGATCGGCAAGGGTGTCTGTGGTTTCGCGCGTCACCTCACGAGATGCCGCGCTATCACCCGCAGCATCGGCGCGGCGTAATTGATCAAACGTCGCCCGTTTCACACGCACCGGCAAACGATCGTGTTCAAACGCATCTTCTGGAATGCGCCCCATCGACTTGTCGTACAACACCACACCCAATGCCACATGAGCCCCCACGCTAACCACCAAACCCACCAACAACATGGCAGGCCCCACCGCCAACAGGCTGGGCCGAAACGCGCGAATCGAACGTCGTTTGGGACGGCGCGAACTCATCGCTTCAAACCCTCCAACCGGTCAATCATGGCATCCACCCGTGGCGCCAAATCATCGCTTAAGGGTTCGCCCAAATGGGCGGCATCGCGTATTTTTTCAAGCATGCGCAGCGCGTCATCAGGTCGGTCGCGTTCGTGCCAAGCCTGCATGGCTTTGGCATAACGGCCGTGCGGGGTGTCTGCAAAAAGCCGGATCAATTCACCACGTTCGCGCACCGCCACATCGTTTTCCCCCAAGGCTTGGGCGATTTCCTCCAACGCCACCAACCCCGCTTGTGGCAACGGCTGCAACGCATCCACGGTGAGATACAGCACCACCATGCGCTTCAGTGGCCCCCGCGCCGCCATCAAGGCCTGGGTCGCGCCCGCCGCGTCACCATTGGCTGTCAACTGCTTGGCCCGACGACGATGCACCAAACCTGTTTCATACAACGCCCGCGCGGCGGTGGCCGCATCTTCACTACGCGTAAGGTCTGACAACTCCACCAAAGCGGCGTCCAATTCACCCCGCGCCGCCGCCACCTTGGCCAAGTTCAGCCGCGCCTGCACATCAAAACCCTGCCCCAACGCCACCACGGCAAAAAATGAGCGGTGGGCTTCATCCAATGCGCCCAATGCAAAATGTGCCCGCCCCGCCGTGTACAGCCGCTGCGATTCCGCGGGCCCGGTGGCTTCGCGCCCCGGATCGTCAAATGCAGCCAAAACCCCCAGCGCGCCCTTCGCATCGCCACGGTCCACCTGATGGCCCGCCAGCCACAAAAGATCGGCCGCATCGAGCTTGCTCAAGGTGGCCAGTTCTTCGATGCGATGCAGCGCTGCGGCCGCATCATCGGCCCGCCCTGCATCACGCAATTGCGCCGCAATCACCTTAAACGCGGCCACCCGCTGCTCCACCGGAAGCCGAGCATCATTGGCCGCCGCGTTTAACGTGGCCAACGCTTCTTCGCCGCGCCCCAATTTGCTTAACAACAACCCGCGCCGAAGCTCCACCGATTCGCGATATGAATTGATGGGGTGATTTTGCTGCAATTGGTCAAAGCTCACCATGGCTTCACGCAGCGCCCCCGATCGTGTCTGCGCTTCACCCTGCCGAAACAATGCCTCTTGTGCTGCTGCAGGCGAAGGCTTGGCCTCCAAAATGCGCCCCGCCAAGGCCGCCGCCGCCTCATAATCTCCCAACCGATGATGCAATGCCACCAATCGCAATGCCGACCCGCTCGCTTCATTCAAAGGTTTTTCAACTTGCTTTAAATAAAGTTCCAAGTCATCACGCGCCGCGTCGAGGGCCCCTTGCGATTCATACAACGCGGCCCGCCGCAGCAATGCTTGCAAGTAATACGGACTGTCCTTGCCCGCATCCACAAATGCATTGAGCCGCTGAACACCCGCCGCCGCATCGCCCCGCTTGGCCTCGGCCGACGCCAACAAAAACGAGGCGTCAATTTGCTGTTCACTTTCAGGAAACGCTCGCTCCAACTGACTCACCGTGGTGGCCATGTCGTCATAACGCGCCAATTCAAATTGGCTCACCGCCAACTTGTAAAGCGACAGCGCCTGCAACGACTGCCCATCACCCCCAGCCACATACGCGGTTAAAAGTTCGGCCGCTCGGGCATGCTGCTTCAACCCTTGATACGCCGACGCCGCCACATAACCCGCCTCGGACGCCCCCTCGCCTGTTTCAACGGCCGCCAACGTGTCGGCAAACTGTTTGTAAGCACTCACCACCGCCACATTGTTGCCGTCGGCCAAATCGGCCCACATGCGCCCCACCACCGCCGGGCCAAACGACGGCGAGCTTTGATCTTGCTCAATCACCCGCGTGTAATAGCCTGCCGCCGCAGGCACATCACCTGCGGCATAACTCAAATCGCCCGCGTATCGCGCTGCCTCAGCCCGCGTTTGAGTGTCATTTAGCGCCAATAATTCTTCCAGAACGCTCAACGCCTTGGGCGTGTCGCCCCCGCCGGCCAACGCCCGCGCTCGCTCCAACAATGCCCGCGCCCGCAGCGGGGTCTTCATCGTGGCCGCTTCATCCAAGGTGCGCGCTGCGGCTTCAAAGTTGCCCGCCCCACGATACGCCAACCCTTTAAGCAAAAGCACCGAGGCCACCGCATCACCGGGCAACCGATCCGGATCAATCTTTTCCAGCGCTTCAATCGCCGGTTCATAATCCCCCAAGTCAGTCAACACCTGCCCGCGTAAAAGCTCCACCACATAAGGCGGCACACGACGTGGTGTCGATTTCGCGGTAATGGCCGTCAACACATCCGCCGCCGCCTTGCTGGCCCCCGCCTTGCGATAAAGCGCCGCGCGAAAATACAACGCATCACCCCGCGCCGTGTCTTGCGGGAATTTCTCTAAAAACGTATCAAACGCCGTGCCTGCTTCAACCAAATCGCCACGCTGCATCAACTTATACGCAAACAAAAACTCATCACTGGCCGGTGTTGCCTGAGCCGCCCCCACAACAGTCATCGCGCCAAGCCACACGGCAAGCCACATGCCAACCCAATGCCCGCGTGTCACACAACAAGGCCCACTGGTCATTCGTAATTGCTTCATGTTTTTCATCACAACACCCCTCACTCTTGGGCCGCCCGAATCGTCGCCAAAGACACATCGCCCAATCCCGCCAATTTCACCATGTCAAGCACCGCAAAGGGCACCCCATAGCTCGCTCCCTGATCGCCCCGCACCACCACCGAATCCTGCTCCACCACCGTGGCCAACTCGGCCAACAAACCCGGCAATTCTTCAAGCGTCACCGCGCGCTCGCCTAAAAAAACATTGTCCTTCGCATCCACCGTAATCACCACCTGCGTGCCCGGCCCCACCTCCGAAACCGCACTTTGCGAATCAGGCAACGCCACCTCCACTGCCAATTCCGCATCGCGAAACACCGAGGCCGTCATAAAAAAGATGAGCAACAAAAACAACACGTCCACCATGCCCGCCAAAGGCAAAACAGGGGCCGAGCGTTCACGTGTTTGAGTAGAAAAAGGCATGGGGTTGGGATGGGGGAGTTAGAGAGGGGGCATTGCGTAGGCACTAGCCTTGCTACAACACGTTTGATCGTCCACTTCGCCGGGGGGCCTCGTCGTCATAGTTTTCATCGTCTTCTGCATTGCGAATGCGGTCGGCAATGCTATGCACGGCAGACTCTGCCTCGGCCAAACATTTGGTGGCGCGACTTTTAATGATTGAATAAAAAACCAACGCCGAAATACCCACCATCAAACCAAACATGGTGGTGGTCATGGCTTGGCCCACGCCTTGGCTTAACACGCTCGAATCAATCGACCCGCTTTCCTTGTCCAGCCCAAAAAAGGCCGTGATCATGCCCATCACCGTGCCCAACAAACCCAGCATGGGCGCCACGTTGCTGATGTCGGCCAAGTAACTAATGCGATTCCAAATAATGTCGGACAACCGCCGTCCCTCACTGTCGATCATGCTCATGATGATCGACTGGCTTTTGCCTGCATTTTCAACACTGCGTAGCACCACTGGGGCAATGAACACACGCTTGCTACGACGACACACATCCGCCGCCGCTTCATAACGATGCGCCAACACCAAATTGGTGACCTCGTTTACAAAGCCCGCCGGGGCCACCGCCCGCACATTGATCGTGAGCAAAAACCACAAAAAGAACATGAGCCCCAAAACGCTTAAGCCCGCGATGATTCCATTGATCACCGGCGAAAACATAAACATTTCCTTTAGCTTGTAAATCGCCATGGTGCGCCCCTTGGTGGCCGGGGCAGCCGCCGCCGATTCCGTCGCCTCAAAAGGCGGTTGCGTTGGCGAGGCCGCGGGCTGGGCCAAAGGCTGAGCTTGCGGCTGTTGTTGTGGCAAGGTTGGCGCAGGGGCTTGCGATTGAGCCGCCGCAGCAGGAACCGGAGCCGCCGCCTGATTGGCTTGAGCCTGCTCAACCGGGTTGGTTTGAGCCTGCCCCGAAGGCGATGCCCACAGCGCCACCCCCAAAGCCGCAGCGGCAAACAACATCACAACAAGTCGCGGCAACGCGGTCGCACGGGGGCGACCCGCACCAGAAGCGGAAATGGGCATCGGTAAAAACCTTGGCGTTTGGGGTCCTGATCGTTCGAGACCCACAATCTTATCGGGTGAACGCTTCGCACGCCCCCCAGCTTGCCACGCGCGAACATCAGTCACTCATTCTTAAAGCCGTTACGCTCTCATTTTAATGCAAACACCCTTGACTTCATCCCGCCCACTTTCGCAAACCCACCAACCGCTTCAAGCCCTCGAACACAAGCAAACCGCCATGCCCACCACCACCGCCGCCATGCGCCCCACCTTTTCAATGGCACTGGCCTTGCCCCCTCAAGAAGCCATCGACCAACTTCAAGCCCGCTTAGCGCAAACCGACCACCCCATCGTCGTTCAGCGTGCAGGCCTACACATGACCCTCACCGTGAACCCCGAGCTTCGCCACTTTTGGTCGCCGTGGATGACCCTTGAGTTTGAACAACCCGACGGCCAACCCACCACCGTTCGCGGTCGTTTTTCCCCTTCGCCCAACATTTGGACCGGCTTCATCATGGCCTATCTCACCTTGGCCGCCGCCGCCTTTTTCGCCCTCATGTTTGCCCTCTCACAATGGACGATGGGTTCTTCGCCCACCGCATTTTGGATCGCATTAGGGTGCCTCTTGGCCTGCTTGGCCATGCGATGGGTTTCACAAATCGGCAAAAAACTCGCTCGCGACCAAATGGTTTTACTTCGCGACATTCTCGAAACCGAGCTGCAAACGGACACTTCAAACAAAACCGCCCTCCGATAACCCCCTTCGTTTCATAGCACTGCAACATCACACAAAGCCCCATCAACCGATGGACGGTGCGGGTCCACGGCACATCGCCGCGTTGTGTCATGCCCCTCCTGCGCTGGAATCTACCCCATGCCCTCCTTTCCATCCCCCCTCCATCGTCGCATTCAAACCCGCCGCCCCGCCGCCACAACAACAGGCGTCACCGGCGGTTTGGCCTTGGTCGAATTGGTCATCATGCTCGTCATGCTGGGCCTGGTTGCAGCCATCGCGGTTCCCCGATTGGGCAAAGCCGCATCACACGACCAAACCCTCTCGGTACGCGGCGATTTAGCCACCTTACGCAACGCCATTGAGCTTTACGCCGCCGACCACAACGGGGCCTACCCCGCACTTAACACGTTTGCCCTCCAGCTCACCCAAACCACCAACGACCACGGCCAACCCGCCGCCACCGGCCACGGCCCCTATTTGCAAGCCATTCCTGCCCTAAGTGCGGGCCCACATGCTGGCGAAACCGCCGTTTGCCCCCCGCCCGCCACCTTGATCACCTCTGCCTCCACTCAAACGGCTTCCGTCCAGACTCAAACCCACTCAACCCCAGCCACCCCCGCAGGCTGGTGCTACGACGCCCTTTCAGGCCACTTATGGCCCAACGACCCCGCTTGGTGGTAAACTTTTGCTCGCGTGAAAAGCTGATTTAAACTGATCTGAACATCAATCAGTCACTTTTCGCCTTTGCAACACTCTCGCCACCGAAATCCACCCATGGCTCAAGTTCTACTCAACGACGTCGTCAAGATTTACCCTGGCAACGTCACCGCCGTTAAAAAAATCAACCTAGACGTCGCCGATGGCGAATTCATGGTCTTGGTCGGCCCTTCAGGCTGCGGCAAATCCACCACCTTACGCATGACCGCCGGACTCGAAGAAATCTCCGACGGCACCATCACCATCGGCCAGCGCATCGTCAACGACGTGTCGCCCAAAGACCGCGACATCGCCATGGTGTTTCAAAACTACGCCCTGTACCCGCACATGACGGTGTACAAAAACATGGCCTTTGGTTTGAAATTGCGCAAAACCCCCAAAAACGAAATTCACGACCGCGTCAGCAACGCCGCCGACATTTTAGGCATCACCCCCCTGCTCGACCGCAAACCCAAAGCCCTTTCAGGCGGACAACGCCAACGCGTCGCCTTGGGCCGCGCTATTGTGCGCAACCCCTCGGTGTTTCTTTTCGACGAACCCCTCTCAAACCTCGACGCCAAACTACGCGTCGAAACCCGAGCCGAAATCAAACGCCTGCACAAACGGCTCGCCACCACCACCCTTTACGTCACCCACGACCAAGAAGAAGCCATGACCCTAGGCGACCGCGTCTGCGTCATGAGCGATGGCCTCATTCAACAATGCGACACCCCCCTAAAGGTGTACGACCATCCCCTTAACCGATTCGTCGCCGCCTTTTTGGGCACCCCACCCATGAACTTCATCGAAGGCCGACTCACGCCCAACAGCGACGGCCTGTGGTTCACCAACGATCACGGCATCAAACTCAAACTGCCCGAACAACACGCCCAACGCACCGCCAGCCACGCCGGACAAGACGTCGTCATGGGCCTGCGGCCCGAAGGCATGTTCTTACGCCCCAATGAATTTGCCAAAAACGAAGACCAAACCCTCGACCTCGCCGTCGAAGTCATCGAACTTTTAGGCAACACCATGGACGTCTTTCTTTCCAACGCAGGCGGCGACTTGGCCACCGCCCGCGTCAAAGCCGAAGAACTCGACGAAGGCACCCCCCTCAAAATCTACCTCGACTTCAACAAAATCCACTTTTTTGAACCCGGCAAATTCGGCGTCAACCTCACCCTGCCCCAACAAGTTGCCGCCGTAGTCCACTAAGTCATTCCCCACGCCCACACCATCACTCCCGCTCATTCCAAAAAGGAAGCGAAAGGGAAGAAAGACCCCCGGCCCCCGGCCATGCGCATCCTCAGCCTTCACACACGATATCTCCAAGCTGGCGGAGAAGACCGCGTCTTCGAAGAAGAAGCCGAAATGCTCCGCGAGCACGACCACACCGTCGAACTGCTCGAACTCAGCAACGAACCACTCACCCAAGTGGGCGCCGTGCGTGCCGCCGTCGCCACCGTGTGGAACCGTCAAACCGCCAAAGCCCTGCGCCAACGCATCGCCCACTTTCAACCCGACATCGTTCACATTCACAACGATTTTCCCTGGGCCTCACCCTCCATCTACTCCGCCGCCCGCCGCGCCGGCGTGCCCAGCGTTCTCACCCTGCACAACTTTCGCAACCTCTGCGCCAACGGCCTATTCTTTCGCGATGGCAAAGTGTGCGAAAGCTGCCTCACCGACCCCCTCGCCAAAGCCTCCATTCGCCACGCCTGCTATCGCAACAGCCGCGCCGCCACCCTCGCCGTCGCCGCACGCCGCACCCTCCACGCAGCCAAAGGCACCTGGCGCAAAGACGTCACCCTCTATCTCGCCCCCACCGATTTAGTACGCGACCGCCACATCGCCGGCGGCTTTCCCGCCGAGCGCATCATCGTCAAACCCCACTTTGTACGCGGCAACCCCCAGCCCGGCACCGGCACCGGCAATTACGCGCTTTTCATCGGCCGCCTCATGCCCGACAAAGGCCTCGACCGCCTCCTCGACGCATGGCGCAACCTCCCCGGCACCCTGCGACTCCGCATCGTCGGCGACGGCCCCCTACGCGACGCCGCCCAAGCCGCCGCCGCCGACCCCGCACGACGCATCGACCTGCTTGGCCCCCAACCCCCCACCGCCATCCACGGCCTTTTGCAAGACGCCGCCTTCGCCATCGTGCCCTCCCCGGTCTACGAAAGCTTCGGCCGCGTCGTCGTCGAATCCTTCGCCGCCGGCACCCCCGTCCTCGCCCCCAACCACGGCTCACCTGGCGCCCTCATTCAAAACAACACCACCGGCTGGACCTACCGCTTCGACACCCCCAACGCCCTACACCAACAACTGCAAACCCTCCTCGCCACCCCCACCCCCGGCGCCCCCCTACGCCCCGCCGCCCGCCAATCCTTCGAAAAACACTTCACCCAAACCGCCAACCACACCCAACTCATCACCGCCTACAAAAAAGCCCAAACGCTGTTCGACTCATAAAAAGCAACCGTTCACGTGTTTTTTGTTCGTCCTGGCCAACGCAACGCCCCCATCACCCCTCCACCGGCGGATAACACAGTTCGCCCCAATCAAGCCCTGCCCCGTGTTGAATAATCACTTCCAAAATGCCGCTCATGGCATGGCTTAAAAAGCGATTGCACCACACAACCGAATCACGATTCATACTGCTGTTGGCCGTCGCCGCCCCGTGCACCAACTGGCACCGCAAAAAATAAACATAATCCAGCGTTCTTTCAAAAACAAGCCTGTGCTTGCCTTCTGCATATTGCAGCGGCGCATCACGCCAATTCTGCGTGCGCCTTTGAGCACGATCCACCGAGGGCGCCTTCCAAAAAACGTTTTGAAGCCACTGGTGATCAAGAATTTTAAGCACCAAAGGCTCCAACCCCTCAACAACCGCCTGCAACTTTTTGCCGCCACTCTGTACGTCCAACGTCCAAACCTGATCTAAAAAACAATGCAGGCTTTTGCGGTCCCCGCAAGGCTTTCGTTCCGCCTCATCCCACCGTCCAAAAAGAGAGTTCAACCCAATCCACCGCAGCACCACCTGGGTGTCTTCTAACAACGCCACCTCAGCCTCCGCCAACCAACTTATCGCCCGATGCACCCGAATCACCGTCGGATGCCGACTGTTCTTCGCCTGCAACCACTCTTGCTCAGGGAGCCAAAGCTCCGTCAACTGCTCCGAGTTAAGCGTTGCATCAAGATTCATTTCCTCAAAAATCATTTCACTAGAACTGTAATGCCCCTCCGGATTTCATACAACTCCCCCCCCTAAAAAAACCAATCTCGCAACACCTCCCCCCCTGCCTTTCTTGTAACCATTCACAGTTTAAAACCACAAGACAAACACGAAGGCCCAAAGGCTCGAAGGCACGAAGAAGAACGAGAGAAATCGCTTTGGGTTGTCAATCGTGAACATCGCCACGGAAGAGTGTCCGCAGATTTCGCAGATTGACGCAGATGGAAAAAAGGCAAATGGCTGGGCGGCTTCCCTTGCATCGAATGGTTCTCGGTTTTTTTAACCACGAAATACACGAAAGGAAGCCAAAGAAAACCAAGGCATCTTTTTCGTGTATTTCCGTGTATTTCCGCGGCTGAATGGTTTTATTTTTTTTGCCACGGAAAACGCGGAAATACGCGGAAGGGGAATCCCGTCGGGCCTGCCCCCGCATGAAATGGTTCTCGGTTTTTTTTAACCACGGAATACACGGAAGGAACGAAAGAAAGCCAAGGCATCTTTTTCGTGTATTTCGTGTATTTCGTGGTTGTTCAGGAAATTGGGAATCTCTGGGGCTTGGTCTTGTTGGATGCGAAACGTGGTTTTGAGATTCGACAAGAAGGGCCTCACGCAAAGGCGCAAAGGGCGCAAAGGTAAGGCCGCAAGAAGATTCACCTGCCTTGCCTTTTGTCCCCTTGCCCACTTAGCCCCTTCTCGCCCCGGCATCTTTGGCAGAGGAAATCTTTTTGAAAACCGTGAAGGGCAACAAAAACATCCCACCACAATAGTGCGCAACCCTTACATATGAATCGCTCGCCCACTCACCGCCAAGGCCGCCTCTTTAACTGTTTCGCTTAGCGTGGGGTGGGCGTGACATGAGCGGGCGATGTCTTCGCTGCTGGCGCCGTAGCCAATGGCGGTGCCGCATTCGGCGATTAAGTCGCCGGCCATGTGGCCCATGATGTGTACGCCCAACACGCGGTCGGTGGTGGCGTCGGCAAGCACTTTCACCATGCCCACATCGGCCACATCAATCGCGCGGGCGCGACCGTTGGCGGCAAAGGGGAAAGTGCCTTTTTTGTAAGCAATGCCTTCGGCTTTAAGTTCATCTTCGCTGCGCCCCACGCTGGCAATTTCAGGGTCGGTGTAAACCACACTGGCAATGGTTTGATAGTCCAAGTGGCCTGTGCCTGTGGCGATCATTTCAACACAGGCCACGCCTTCTTCTTCGGCTTTGTGGGCCAACATGGGGCCAGGAATTACATCGCCCACGGCGTACACGCCTTGGGCGGTGGTTTTAAAGCGAGCATCCACCGTGATCTGCCCGCGGGCATTGGGGGTGACGCCAATGTTTTCAAGCCCCAAGCCTTGGGTGTTGGGTTTGCGGCCCACGGCCACCAACACACGGTCGGCTTCTACCGGCTCGGCGCCTTCGCGCTCAACACGCACACCATTGGCCGTGGCGGTTACGCCGGTGACTTTGCTGCCCAGCTCAAATTGAATGCCTTGTTTTTCGAAACTCTTTTGCGCTTGCGCGGCAAGGTCGGTGTCCATGCCCGGGAAAATACGATCAAGGTATTCCAACACGGTTACGTCGCTGCCCAATCGGCGCCACACACTGCCCAGCTCTAGGCCAATCACACCCGCACCAATGACCACCAATTCTTTAGGCACTTGGGTGTACGCAATGGCATCGGTGGATGTGTCCACCCGGTCTTGACTGAGATCCACCCCCGGCAACGAGGCTGCCACCGAGCCGGTGGCAATGAGCACGTGGGTGGCGGTGATGGTTTCATCGCCCACTGTCACCGTGCGGTCGGCGTTAAAGCTGGCGGTGCCATGAAACACCTTCACTTTGTTCTTTTTCATGAGGCCCGCCACGCCACCGGTGAGTGTTTTCACCACGCCGTCTTTGCGGGCCATCATTTTGGCCAAATCAAGCTTAACACCCGAAACTTCTACCCCGTGACTGGCCAAATGCCCATTGGCTTGATCGTACAACTCGCTGCTGTGCAAAAGCGCTTTCGATGGAATGCAGCCCACCCGCAGGCATGTTCCGCCTAAGGATTTCTCCTTATCCACAATGGCAACAGAAAGGCCCAATTGGGCCCCACGAATGGCTGAGACGTAACCCGCAGGGCCAGCGCCAATGACAAGTAGATCGAAGGTGGATTGTGACATACAAGCATGGTACGGCAGGCGGGTACAATGGGGGCCCCGAATGAAAGCGGCTGTGTAAAAAAACATTGCCTCGCCGCGCCCCTGTTGTAACCTTTTTGACGCCAATCTCAGCTTGGCCGCACCCCACACAATCGCCCTTGCCAAGACGCCACACCGTCCACTTGGCCCCCTCCGGAGCTTTCCCTTCTCATGGCCACCACGGCCAGCCCCCCAACCTCGCCGACCTCTTACAACGCCCACTGCGTATTGCTGGTGGGGTCGCACGGCGCGGTGCCGTCTAATTTGGTGGCCGCCCTAAACCGGCGAGGCATTGGCGCGACCATTGCCCGGCAAGCTCCTGAGGTCATGGCCGAGCTGGCTGCAGGCAAAGCGGCTTCGGTGGTCGTTGTCGAGCCAGAACTTCAAACACACATCAGCGAACTCCACGCCGCGGCCTGCGTATATCACCCAGATGTGCGTTTTTGGATTTACACCCCCCAGCAACCTGGACACGAAGCCCGGTTAACCAATTTTCACCCCCGCCCAAGCCCCGCAAACGCCTCTGAAGCCCAAAACACGGCGTCTGCCTCCCCCACCTCCCAAGAACCTCACCGACAACCTCACCAAGAAGCCCCGCATTCTGTTCGCCCAAAGCAAGCCAGCGGGTATCATTCAGCAGACGACTCTCTCTCAAACGATCTGACGACTGCCCACGCAAGCGTCCAAACAAACCCTCGAGAAAGCCGTCAGCATTTCCGCTCGCTTGTCACCCACGCTCAACCCGTCGATGACGAGCAAGCCAGCCCGCTTGTCACCGAACAAGAGCTGGCCATGTTATTAGGGTCTGATTCACCGCCACCCAACGAGACAACACCCCGTCAAAAAAACGGGCCGGAGTAAAGGGGAGACTATGAGCATCGTCAGTCACACCAACCCCACTTCCGAGCTCACCCCTCGCGACGACGCCCACCACACGTCGCGGGTTTTGGTGGTGGTTAACGACGACCTCGCCTCCCGCCTCAAAACCAGCCACGGCTCAGACACCTCGATTATTTTCACGAGCGGATTCCTCACCGCCATGGGCGAAGCTGCCCGCCCCGGCCCCCCCATCAGTGCCATCATCGGCCCAGCACGCCACCTCGCGGGCATCGCACGCTCCACCGCCCAATCACTACGCCGCTTGGCCCCCAACGCCCGGCTGATTGTGATTCGTGAAGAAGGCTACGAAAACGAAATTCACGAGGTACTCGTCGCCGGATTTGACGCCGCCTTGGCCCCCGACGCCACCAGCTCTGAACTGGCGGTTGCTTTGGGCATGCCCAAAGCAACCGCCTACAACCAAAACACCCACGACCAAGACTCTGTCGCCTCGAGCGACCAAGACCCCAGCGATCTCTCAAACTTAGAGCTTGGCCCCGCAGGCGTTCCGCCACAAGACAAAAACGATTTTCCAGACGGCGCCCACGCAAACACCGACAATACAGACACCGACAACGCAGACACCCCGCATGACGCCATGGTCGACACGCAGCTGCGTCGTCAAGACGACGACAACGCCGCCCAAGCCTTGGCTGAAGCCGCCGCACAAGATGGCACCACGCCCACCCAAATCGTCGCCGAGCCCACAAGCCTCGGCGACACCGACTTGGTCGAAGAAATCCTCCGTGGCGGCGACCACCTACACACCTTGTCTCTCCAAGTCATCGCCGACCAATCGGGTATTGCGAACCTCGAATTGGCCACTCCAAAAGAAACCATTCCCCCCGATCACGCCGCCGCCACCGTGCGCTATCTCAATCAAGTTCAAGGCGTTTTGCACGCCCCCGCGCCTGCCACATCCGAAACCCTAGAACCCTGGGCCGCATGGCTCGCTCGCTGGCTCGCCCTCGACGGCCAACTCGATCACCTTCGCACCCTCAGCGTCAAAGACGAACTCACCGGTGCATGGAACCGGCGCTACTTCAACCGCTTTCTTGCCCGCGTGCTTCAACGCGCTGCCGAAGGCCGCCAGCAAGTCACGCTCATGCTGTTCGACATCGACGACTTCAAGCATTACAACGATCAATACGGGCACGCCGCAGGTGATGCCATTTTGTGCGAAGTTGCCAAACTCATGCACTCGTCGGTGCGCAGCCACGATGTGGTGGCCCGCATTGGCGGCGACGAATTTGCCGTTATTTTCTGGGACACCTGCAAAGGAACCCGCAACCCCACCCCCGATTCGCGCCACCCCAGCGATGTGCGCAACGCCGCCGCCCGTTTCCAAAAAGCCATCTGCGAGCACAAGTTCCCCAAGCTTGGCGATCAAGCCGCAGGACACCTCAGCGTCAGCGGCGGACTCGCCGGCTTCCCTTGGGACGGCCGAACCGCCCAAGACCTCCTCGCCTTTGCCGACGCCATGGCCATTCGCTCCAAACAACAAGGCAAAAACGCCATCACCTTTGGGCCCGGCGCCGAGCACTAAGGCACCGCCAAGTTTTCATTCTAGGGTTAAGGCAACCGCCACCGTTTTACAACCTCAAGACAAACACAAAGAGCGTAAAAGTGTTCTTGTTTGCTTTTCTGCCTTCCTTGGCGTCTGAAAAGGAAAGATGCGGCAAAAGCAAACGCATCTATTCCGTCGCTCATGCTCCGCGACGGCTCTGCGTCTTGGCGTAAAATTTCTTGCCCATCAACGGGCAGCGCCCCACCCCCATCACACTTCCATCAGCATGCGAGCGGGGTCTTGCAGCAAGTCCACCATGCGTTTCAGGCAAGTCACGGCTTCTTTGCCGTCGACAATGCGATGGTCATAGGTCAATGCCAAGTACATCATTGGACGAATTTCAATGCGTTCGTCTTTGCCCGGCTTACCCACCGCAATAGGCCGACGCACAATGTTGTGCATGCCCAACACGCCCGATTGGGGCGGATTCACAATGGGCGTACTCATCATGCTGCCGTAAATACCACCGTTGGTAATGGTAAAGCTTCCACCCATCAGCTCATCCAACTTGAGCTTGTTGTTTTTGGCCCGCCCCGCCAACGCGCCAATGGTTTTTTCAATGTCGGCAAAGCTCATTCGTTCGGCATTGCGCAACACCGGAACCACCAACCCCTTGCCGCCGCCAATGGCAATGCCAATGTCGTAATAGTTTTTATAAACAATGTCGGTGCCGCGAATTTCAGCGTTGATCGCGGGGCTTTGTTTAAGGGCCTCCACCGCAGCGCGAACAAAAAAGCTCATGAAACCAAGCTTCACACCATGGGTTTTTTCAAACTGCTCTTTGTAACGCGACCGCACCGCCATCACTTGCGTCATGTCCAGCTCATTAAAAGTCGTCAGCAATGCTGCGGTTTGCTGGGCCTTCACCAAATTCGTCGCAATGCGCTTGCGCAGCGAGGTCATGGGCACCACTTCTTCATCGCGTGCCCCAGCCGTCACTGCCGCAGCAGGTGTGCCTAAACCACAAGCCGCTGGCGAAGCCCCGCTTGCCGCCTTGCCGCCCGAGGCCACAAACGCAAGCACGTCTTCTTTTAAAAGCCGACCGCCCGGGCCACTGGCCGGAACATCCGCCGCATTGAGTTTGTGCTCATCAAGCAACCGCTGGGCTGCGGGCATGACCGCCCCGCCATCGGTGCCGCCGCCGCCACCCGCCGCAGAAGCCACTGGCTCAGGGCCGCTCTTCGAAGCCGCCGCCGGGGTTGAAGCAGCGGGCGCTGATCCTGCCGCACCCACTTCAAAACGGCCTATCACCGCGCCCACCGTCGCCGTCTCACCCTCTTGGGCGGCGATGGCCACAATCACGCCATCGGCGGGGGCATAAAGCTCTTGCGTCACCTTGTCGGTTTCAATTTCGACAAGCACTTCGTCTTTTTTGCACGCCTCACCGGCTTTTTTGTGCCACGGGCCAATCTGAACTTCGGTGATGGATTCACCCACTTGAGGGACGACGAGATCGGTGGGCATGACAGGCTCTTCTAAAACGAGAAAAAGGTCGTGGGGCATACGCCAAAAGCGGCGTCTGCATCGGGTTCTAACAGGGAACAAAACGCGGCATCAAACACGCCGCACAAACATCAGTGTCGTTCATCGCCGAAGGCCTGCGACATCAATTTAGCTTGCTCAATGACATGAGCGGCCTTGCTGCCCGTGGCTGGGCTGGCACTGGTGGGCCGAGCCACACGGTTCATGGCCCAGCGGCCCAGCAACTTGCTTCCGTAGCCGCCCTTCAAAAACTGCCATGCGCCCATGTTACGCGGCTCTTCTTGAACCCACGTCACCCGCATGGCGTCGCCATAAGGTTCAAGGGCTGCGGTTAATTCAGCCACCGGAAACGGATAAAGCTGTTCAAGTCGCAAAATAGCCACGTCGTCACGCCCCAATTTTTCGCGCTCGGCCAAAAGGTCGTAATAAATTTTTCCCGTGCACAACAACAATCGCTTGGCCTCACTTGGCCCCACCAACGGATCCGCAATCACACGGCGAAAACGACTGACTTCAACACCTTGGGCTTGCGCTGAACCCGGCGCCAAATCGTCAAAGGTCGAAACACATTTGGGATGCCGAAGCAAACTTTTAGGCGTCACCACAATGAGCGGTTTACGCCACTTACGCACAATTTGTCGCCGCAGCAGGTGAAACATTTGCGCCGGTGTGGTTGGATTGCAAACCTGCATGTTGTCTTCGGCGCACTGGTTTAAAAACCGTTCAATGCGAGCCGAACTGTGCTCGGGGCCTTGGCCTTCAAAACCATGGGGCAACAACATCACAATGCCGCTGAGCCGACGCCATTTGTCTTCCGCACTGCTGACAAATTGGTCGATGATGACTTGCGCGCAATTGACGAAATCGCCAAACTGCGCTTCCCACACGGTCAATCCGCAAGGGTAATCCAGCGAATAACCATAATCAAAACCCAACACACCCGCTTCACTTAACGGTGAATTATAAATATCCACCGGGGCTTGATTGGGCGAAAGATGCTGCAACGGGCAATACTCATGGCCGTCTTCATAATCATGCATCACCGCATGACGGTGGCTAAACGTGCCACGCTGTGCGTCTTGCCCACTAATACGCACGCGGTTGCCCCCCACGGCAAGGCTGGCAAAGGCCAAACTTTCAGCCGCAGACCAATCCAGCGGCCGCTTGCCTTGGGCCATTTCCACTTTCACGCCAAGCTGCCGCTTGAGCTTGGGATGCAACCGAAAACCATCGGGCATTTGAGTTTGCTTAAGCAACAAGGCCGACAACTGCGTCTGATCCACGCCCGTGTCGGGATCAGGTGCGTTTTTCTCGCGACCGCCCACATAGCCTTCCCACAAACCCGTTACCCCACCGCGCTGCGGAATGTTTTCATCTCGCTTGGCCGCGCTTAATTCTCGTTCAAGCAAACGGGTGCGCCGATCCACAATGCGTTCCGCGTCATGGTCACTCACGCCCCCCAAACGCTTGAGGTGCTCAAGGTAAACCTCGCGCACCGTGGGGCGTTTTTTAATGCGCTTGTACATCCGTGGTTGGGTGTAGGTGGGTTCATCACCCTCGTTATGCCCCCGACGGCGATAGCAATACATGTCAATCACAACATCACGCTTAAACTCACGCCTAAAATCCATCGCCACCGCCACCACTTGCGCGACCGCTTCAGGGTCTTCACCATTCACGTGAAAAATGGGTGTCTGCAACATTTTTGCAATGTCTGTGGCGTAACGGGTCGACCGACTGTCGGCGGGGCCCGTGGTAAAACCAATTTGGTTGTTCACCACGATATGAACCGTTCCGCCCGTGGCATAACCTTCGAGCTGCGAAAGATTCAACGTTTCTTGCACCACACCTTCGCCGGCAAACGCGGCATCTCCGTGGATTAAAAAACAGGTGCCCATTTCTCCGCGTGTGGCATGCTCCGAGCGGTCTTGCTTGGCCCGCAAGCGCCCCAACGCCACAGGGTTTACATATTCAAGGTGCGACGGGTTAAAACACAGCGACAAGTGAATGTCTTGCCCCGATCGCGTGTGCCAATTGCTCGAAAAACCCAAGTGGTATTTCACATCGCCGCCGCCCAAATAAAGATCTGGGTCGATGTCTTCAAACTCTCGGAAAATACGCTGGGGGCTTTTTTGAAGAATGTTCGCCAACACATTGAGCCGCCCCCGGTGGGCCATGGCAATCACAACTTCTTTCACGCCCTGTTCACCCGCACGCTCAAGTGCAAGATCCAAAAGCGGAATCAATGTCTCGCCGCCCTCAAGTGAAAACGATTTGGCCCCAATGAATTTACGTTGAATAAACTCTTCGAAAATCACCGCGTCGGTCAGCCGCGTGAGAATGCGAATCTGCTCTTTACGCGTCATCTCAACATGATTTTCGGTGAATTCCATGCGAAGTTGAAGCCAACGCCGCACATCCAAATCATCAATGTGCATGAACTGCACACCAATTGACCCGCAATACGTTTTCTTAAGCTGCGCCACAATTTCACGCAGCGTGCGAATCCGATCGCCCGGCACCGTGCTGGTGAATGCAAAAGGGCGATCCCAATCGGCCTCGGTCAAACCATGATGGGCCGGGTGCATTTCAGGTGGCAAATCGCCAGGTTCTGCCAAAGGATTCAAATGCGCTGCAATATGCCCTCGCACGCGATAGTTGCGAACCAACATGTCAACACGATGCTGAAGCACCAACGCCTCGGCGCCTGTAGGAGCCGAACCCGCCCCCGCCGCTGCCGCTGCCGCTGCCGATCCGTTGTTGGCCGCCCCGTTCGATTCCGCCGGATTAAAAAGACTTCGTGGAGCCAACGTGGTGCCCGCCGGCCGCCCCCGCTCCATGCCCCACGAACGAAAAACCTCGCGCCATGCAGCATCCACCGACGCTGGATCGTCTAAAAAAGCGTCGTACATCTGCTCGACATACGCAATATTAGAACTGTTGGGCCAGGCAGGATCAGGCTCGACCATGACGTAACCTTAATACGGGACGCGGGAACAAAGGGACCATGCGAAAGCCAAGGGGCTTCGCGACAACCCAAGGGAGGATAACACGGCAATCACACGACGGGGGCCACCGTTGCCAACCCCGCATTATCGGCATAATGTCTTTAAAAACCCCAGCCTGAGCCACTTGATGCACCCCCTTCTTTTAACACTTCCGCTGCCCCTACTCGCTTGCGGCGTCGCCCTGCTGGGGCTTCTGGCAGGCTCCCTCGGCGGACTGCTGGGCGTGGGTGGCAGTGTCATCATCATTCCAGGCCTTGTCATTTTGCTCGGACAAGGCCTCGGCGGCGAACAACACGCCTTTCAAGCCGCCGCCATGGTGGCCAACGTGGCCGTGGCCGTGCCCTCCATGCTTCGCCACCGCCGTGCAGGCACCATCGACCCCGCTGCCGTACGGGCCATGGCCCCCGCCGCCGCCATCGGCATTGTGGCAGGCGTCGCACTCAGCAACCTGCCCGCCTTTCGCGGTGCCGACGGCGGAAAGCTCTTGTCACGCCTGCTCGCAGGGTTTCTGGTGTGGGTCATCGTGGTGAATGTGGCCAAACTCAAAGCATCCACACCCCAAACATCCCCCCAAAGCCCCGACGACCACGACAAGCCCGCCACCGGCCGCGGCTTTACAGGGCGTTTTGCCGCCGTGGGCGCCATCATGGGCACCTCGGCAGGCCTTTTGGGCATCGGCGGTGGAGCCTTGGCCGTGCCACTTCAACAACAAATCATCAACCGCCCCTTGCGACGCGCCATCTCCAACTCCGCCACCGCCATGTGCGTGAGCGCTCCGCTGGGTGCGATTTACAAAAACCTCTCACTCGGCTCTCACCTGTCTGATGACAGCGTGCTTCCTGGCGGCGCCGCAGCCGGCCTACTGCTGGGCCTACTGCTTGCCCCCACCGCATGGGTTGGCGGTCGCCTCGGGGCAAGCCTGACCCACACCCTTCCACTTAACCTGACCCGCGTGGTCTTTATTCTGCTCATGATCGTCGCCGCATGGAAGATGGCCGCCCTGTGAACCTCCCTCCACGCCTCAAAATGTGTCAAACATTCGCTCCCCTGACACCCGCATGTCCCAAATTCGCAAAGCCGAAACACCCACGCCTCAAACGCCCTTTGCCCTCAACAAATCACAGCCACCCCAACCCCTCAGGGCAAACCTGATCACGTCGCCTAATCGCTGAACGAAAAAATTGAGCCGCCTATCCCTGCACGCTACGTTCTCACGCAAACAAAACATGAACCGCCAAGGGGGCAAGCGAGGGAACCAAGGAAGGCAGAGACTGTAGGGTTAAAGAGACGCTTTCTGAGGGGCGTTTCTCAATCGCCTTAACTTGATTTGATTTTCTCACGCATACCAAGGCAGAAAAATGACGTTTCTAATTTTCTTTTTTGCCTTCCTTGGCCCCCTCACTTGCCCCCTTGGCGGTTAAATTTCCTTCACGTTATCCATTGGAAACCGTGAACGGTAAAAGATCGAGGACTGAGCGAAAAACCAAGAAATCACCAAGTTTCATTTCCAGTCTTTCTTGGCGTCTTGGCGCAAAGATTCTCCACGACGCCTCCTCACTCAAAACGGTGAACCGTTACGCCCCATCGCCATTCTCGCTTTTCGCCCCCCCAGGCCACACCGCCAACACCGGGGCCGAAAACACATACGCCACAAACCCCACCGCCAACACAGGCTGAGGCCAAATTAAAAGCAGCAGCAGCACAATCACCCCGGTCACCAAAGTGGTGAAAGGTGCTTGGTCACGCAAATACCGATTCATCAAGTGAACGTAACGAAAACCGCTCACCATGGCCACCGCACACAACAATGCGGCAAACAACAACACATAAGCCGCCAAGTCGGCACCAAAACCTTGTGCATCACGGGCCCAAATTTGTTGATGCAGCAACGTCATGCTCGCCACCGCCCCCGCCGCACCCGGCGACGGCAAGCCATTAAATGACATGTGATGCCGCACCTCGTCACCCTCAACCTCAAGGTTAAAGCGTGCCAGCCGCAACCCCGCGCAAGCCACATAAATACACGCAATCACCAAACCCAAGCGATCAAAAAAAGTGTCGCCTTGCCCCACTGTGGATTCCAGCGACTGTTCAAAAAAGAACGGTGCCTGCACCCCAATCACCTGAACCAAAATAAACGCAGGCGCCACGCCAAAACACACCATGTCAGCCATCGAATCCAACTGCGCCCCCAAATCGCTGGTGGTGTTGGTCAGCCGCGCCACCCGTCCATCCAATGCGTCGCAAGCCAAACCAATAAACACAAACACCGCCGCCGCCGTTAAAGGCGTCCAGTTTCCAAAAAACGTGGGGGTGCCCACCGGCCGTGATGCCATGAAAATGGCCAAAAAACCGCACAGCAAGTTGGCCAACGTAAAGGCCGTGGGCAGCACGGTAATCGGCCGCCGCCCATCAAACACCCGTCGCCGCGACTTACCGCGTTTGCGACGACGACGGCGGCGAGCCGAACCCGGCGCCTTGCCCGGCTCTTCCTTTTCATCCTTCGCAGATTCTTCCGTCACAGGTACCTCGGGCGGCGTGTGTTCACTTGTTACGCGTGGTGGCAGACCAAATCCCATTGCCCAATTCTAACCCACCCAAGAAACCCACGATGAGAGCCTTGCTCACGCAAGGTTCAAACACAGCTCACAAACCCCATCACCCTCATACGCACCCACCATTTCCGCCCCCCCCGTCATTCCCGCGCAGGCGGGAATCCAGCCACTTTCTCACCTGCCTCCCCACCCAAATCCCCCTCTTTACCCGCAGATGACACCGATTAAAACCAGACCAAGGCAGAGGAATCAAGAAATAAACATTAAAACCCCCAAGCAAGAAACCGCGAATGCACGCGAACAAACGTGAATTCTCAACGCTTCTTCATTCCCATCCGCGTTCATTCGCGTTCATTCGCGGTTAAAAACAGAGACCACCTCCCAGTATCAAACAGCCTCACCCAAAGGGCAATGCGGATAACGTGAGGTTTCGCCATGCGCCCCCAACTCCCCCCCACTTTTGCCCTTCACCAACGCCTTGCGGGCTTGGCCTTGCTGGCCATCACGCTCACGCCATTGCTCATGGCTGCCGGATTGCAAGCCAACCCCGCGGGCCACGGCACCCACACGCAATTGGGGTTAACGCCTTGCGGATTTCTCGCCGCCACCGGATCGCCGTGTGCCACCTGCGGCATGACCACGGCCTTTACCCATGTCGCCCACGGTCAATGGATAAGCGCCGCGGCGGTGCAACCTGCCGGAACCCTGCTTGCCTTGATTTGCGCGATGGGCGTGTTGGTGGGCGGCCACACGGTGGCCACGGGCATGCGTGTCACCGCCCTTTTGCAACATCTCATACGCAGCCACGTGGTTTTGCCCACCATTGCCATTGTGCTGCTGGCATGGCTGTACACCGCCGTGCGAATGGGTTGGCCTCACTAAACCACCACTAAACCACGCCCCACAACGCTCTTCTGTGCTCTCCGGGGCCCGTTTTCTACGTCTCTATATGACACACCATGCGGCGTGCCCACCGCTCAAAAGCGTTACGTTAAAGTAAGTCATGACGCTTTTTCCCTTCGACCAAACCCCCATGCCACACCTCGCCCTTCATCGCTCTACCCGCCAACTCTTTGCAGCGGTCGCCCTCATCGCAACCGCCTCTGTTCTGATGAGCGGCTGCAACCTCGCTGCCGCAGGCGCCGTCCTTTTTAGCGGGCCCAAAACCGTCGAGGTTCAAGCGGTCTACACCGGACTCGCCAACCAGCGTATCGCTGTGCTTGTCGCCGCCGACGACACCACCCTTTTTCACTTTCCGCAAGCCCCAAAGCGCCTCACCGAATCGGTCTTGGTCGCAATAGCCAGCGCTTTACCTCAAGCCACTCTTTTGCGACCCGACGCCGCCATGCTCTATGTCGAACGCAACCCCTACTGGGCCACCCGCCGCCCCTCGGCCATCATGAGCGAGCTCAAAGTCGATCGCCTTGTCACCCTTGACCTCAACCAATACAGCACCCATGAGCCAGGTAACCGACACGTCTTTCGCGGCACCATCGATGCCAGCGTGTCGGTGTGTGAAGCCGACGGCGTCACCCCCGACAACCGCGTTTTCGATCAGGTCGTCCACACCGAGTTCCCCGACCGATCCTCCGAATTCGGCCTGATTAACGGCGAAGAAGACCAAATCCAAGAAGCCGTCATCAAAATTTTTTCCGATCAAGTGGCCAAACTTTTTCACGACCACACCCTCACCCTTCCCGCCCACTGATGCCCACCGCCACACCACGCCTTCATTCACACACCCCACACGGCCTGCGCTCTCGCCTGCGATGCGTACTGCTATTCGCAAGCCTGCTTTTACCCAGCACAGGCTGCGTAAACATCGGCATGGTTCACCATGCCATTTACGGCCCCACGCCCACGCCCGCCCTGTTCACCCTGCCCGATCTTGCCACGGCCGTTTTAATTGACGACTCTGACAACACCCTTCGCGACCCGCGACTGCCCCGCCAAATAAGCGCCGTGGCCATTCACAACCTGCGTTTCCATGAAGCCCTGCCCACCGCCCCGCTCATCGACCCCGACATTGTCACCCGTCTTGAATCACGCTTGGCCGACCGCTGGGCCAACACCCCCATCGACGACATCGGCCGCCAACTCCAAGTCGGCCAAATCATCCATGCAAAGGTCACCCTTGTCGGCCCGCAAAACGACACCCTCGACGACGGACGCACCCCCACCCTTCTGCTCGAAGTCAAAGTCATCGACACCGCCACAGGCAAACGCATTTGGCCGCCCCATGCCAATGGGCAAGCTTCCCCCGGCCATCGCGTTTACGTCGAAGCCACCGTCGCGCAGCGCCGCCGTCGTCTTAGCGGACGCGACACCCCCCACGACACCCTCACACAACTAAGCGACCAAGCCGGGCTTTCACTCGCCCAGCTTTTCTACGCATGGCAGCCCCCCCCGCCCGGTGATATTGAAGAGTGACCTGCCGCCCTCCTCACACTTCTGTATTGCACCTGGTCGACCAATCAGGCCCCGGCGCCGCGCCCACCGTGCTGGCCCACTTGGCCCAGCGCGTTAGTGCAGGTGACCACGTCTTGCTTTTGGGCAGCACCCCCTTGCACCATGCAGCCAACGCCGCAGGCCTCACCGGTCCACACGTGCAACGTCACCCCGCCCGTCGTGGCGACGCCCGCGGCGCCTACCACGCCATCAAACGCGCCGTCGATCACCTCGACGCAACGCGTGTCATTGGCACCACCCCCCAATTCGCCGCGTGGTCCGTAAGCGCTGCCCGTGTTTTGCAACGCTTGGTCGATCCTCGCCGAATCGCCCTGCATCTCATCACCGACGACTTGCTTCACACCCCACAAGGCCAACGCGCCCTTCAAAAACTCAACAACGGCGGCATCACCCTGCGCCCTTTCGGCAACGCCCTCGCCAGCGCCTGCATCGCCGCCCACTGGCCTATAGCACGCGTCGAAGCTCAGCCCCTGCCCAACCCGCCTGCCCCCATCGCCGACCCTCATTTCACACGCAGCGCCCTGCGAGCCCGCTGGAACATCAGCCCCGACACCCCCGTGGTCGCCCTGCTTAGCGACCCCGCCACCGCGGCCAACACCTTCACCGCCAGCTTGGTCCTTAGCCTCATTCGCTCTGCCAGCGACCAACGCGTGCGCCTGTTGGTTCACCCCCAACAACACCACCGCACCCGCACCCAAGACCACCTCGACCGCGGCCCCGACGCCGACATGCTTCTCCAAGACGCCGACCTCGCCCTCCCCCACCGCGTATTGCCCGGCTGCGACGCCGTGCTGCTCACCTGCGCCCCCGCTCCCCTCAGCGCCCGCTACGCCGTGGCCGCAGGCCTGCCCCCCCCCGCCCCCCCCCCCCCCCCCCCCCCCGAACCC
>JAZGFZ010000223.1:0-2720 GCA_036480015.1 Algisphaera sp.
AACACGCGTGTTTTGCTGCGCTTTGTTGATGCTTCAAGCAGCACCGACCCCGACGACGACCTCGACGCCAACCCCGACGCCAACCGCAACGCCCCGCCCGCCTTGGCCGTGCGACCCTTGGGCCAAGGCCGCGTGGCCGCCGCCGCTTTTTCGCCCGCATCCAACGTGGGCGAGTTGGGAAAATACGGCGCGTTTGTGGTGCTGGCCCAAAGCATGGCCCACGCCTTGGTCACCGGGTCGTCCCCGCCCCATAATGTGCTGGCCGGTCATGCCCTGCATGTGCCCGCCGACCATCCCCTCAATCCCGATGCCGACGCTCCCCAACTTTTAAATCCGCGCGACCAAGCCCAACCCAGCGCCACCTTCACCCCCGATGCGGGCGCCACCTTGTCCGCCGCCCGCGACGTTGGTTTTTATCGCTTTAAACAAGGCCCCGCCACCCTGGGCCTTGCCGCAGTGAACCTCGATCCGCGTGAAACAAACCTCGCCGCCTTAAACCACGACGCCCTCGTCGCCGCACTTCAAGACACCGCCTCAGTCACCGCCGCATTACTGGGCGGCACCGCGCAACATGCCGCTGCCGTGGCCCACCGGGGCCAACCCCTTTGGGCATGGTTGGTGTTGGCCGCACTGGGGCTACTCACCGTTGAATCCACCCTGCTCGGAGGATGGCGCCGATGACACTTGTTCTCTCACTTGCCCCCGCGCTTTTGGCCAGCGTTTGGAACTCTCTTTTGGGCGGTCTGTTTTTTCGCCCCTTTTTCCCCCCGTTGGTCATCGCCGCCATCGCGGCCCTTGCGCTTGCCGCCACCCTGTGGCGTTTTCGCCGCGCCGCAGGATCGTTTCAGGCCCGCTTGCGCAGCCTCATCCTTCGCAGCCTGGCCGTCGCCGGGCTTAGCGCTATTCTCACCGGCCCCAGCACCACCCCCCCGGCCAACCAAGATGTCTCGCGTTCGCGTGTCGATTTCATTCTCGATGCTTCGGCCTCCATGGCCACGCAAGATGTCAAAGGCCAAACGCCAAGCGCCGCATCATCCAAACAATCGCGCTACGCCTTTGCGCAGCACACATGGCTTAACGATCGCATACTCGAACGCCTGCGCAAACATCACCATGTTGGCATTTACCGCCTAGGCAACGCATTGCGGGCAGGCCTTCCCGCCGATGGACAACCCACCGAGCGACACTCACACATCGTGGGGGGCATACGCGACGCCATCAACAACCTTCCTGCCAGCCAACCCGGCAACCCAAGCAACGCCACCTTGGTGGTGCTCACCGACGGCCGCGACTCCAACACCTTGCCCGCAAGCGACACCGGCCAACTTGCCACCGCCCGAGGCGTCACCGTTCACGGCGTCACCTTGGGCGGCGTCACCTACACACGCGACCTTGCACTAAGCGCCGCGCCCCGCCAGCCCTACCTCATGATCAACGAGCCCGGCCAGCTTGATGTGTGGATCGAGCAAACCCACGCCCAAGGCCGCGCCACCACGCTACACATTCACAACACCACCACCGGTGAAACCACCTCGCATCCCGTTTCGTTTGGCAACGCCTCCAAGCAAACCCTCGAAATCCCCATCGCGCAAAGCAAGCCAGGCCTTTACGCCTACGAACTTTCAATCGACCCGCTCCCCGGCGAAACCGAAACCGCCAACAACACCCAAACCGTTTTCGTCGATGTCACCGACCAACGCATGCGTGTGCTGCTGGTCGAAGGCCAACCCTTTTGGGACACCAAATTCATCGCCCAAACCTTGCGCCGCGACGACCGCATCGAGCTCACCCAAATCACTCAAATCAATGCCGAGCGCCAAGAACGCATTGTCACCCGAGCCGACGAAACCGACCTCACCCCCGCCTCTTACGAAGACCTTTGCGCCTACGACGTCATTATTTTGGGCCGCCACATTGAACATGTGTTGCCCTCCGAAGCCGCCGCCGCCCTGCCGCGCTATGTCAACCAGCACGGCGGCCGGTTGGTTTTTGCCCGTGGACAAGCCGCCGATTCACAAACCCAAGCAGGCCAAACCCTCAATGGTCTTTTGCAAATCATCGAGCCAGTGGACTATGAATCCACCTCCGCGCGATCCGCAACCGACCTCACCCTCACCCCCGCTGGCCTTCGCCACCCTGTTTTTGCCGCGCTCATGAGCGCCACCGCCAACGCCCCACAACCGCAAGACCTTCCGCGCCTTGCCGCCCACGTGCGTCCTGTGAATCCCCGCCCCGCCACCCGTGTGCTCGCCCGTTATGCCAGCACCCACGAAGCCATCGGTAACAGCGGCGATGGTGATGAAAACGCCAACAACGATGAACCCACAGGCGATCCCGCCATCACCCTCATGCCCTATGGCCGGGGCATGGTGGCCTCGGTGTTGGGCGACGGCCTTTGGCGTTGGCGATTGGCCGGGGCCAAAAAGCCCGAACTCGCCGGCGTGTATGAAGCCTTTTGGTCCACCCTCACCCGCTGGTTGGTTTTTGGATCCGACGCCAGCGCCGGGCAAGACCTCACCTTACGCCTCAGCAGTCGCAGTATTCCACTCGACAATGAACTCACCCTCACCCTCATTCAACGTGGCGCCGCACAAAACCACCCGCTCGCCCTTGACATTCAAGCCCCCGACGGCACCCTCACCCGCGCGCAAAAATTACCTGCCGTCGGCACCGCACAAACCGACCGTGCCCAATACGTTTTCACCCCCACCCAATCTGGC
>JAZGFZ010000224.1:0-21178 GCA_036480015.1 Algisphaera sp.
TGGTGGGCGCTGGGGAGGAGGATGGCGCGGGGGCTGTAGGTGGGCCCATGGCGTCATCGGCGGGGTCGTTTAGCCAAATGCGTTTGAGCAGGGGCAGCAGGGCGTCATCGGGTTGGGCTTCGTGGGCGAGGGCAAGGCCGTAACGCACCAGTTGGCGCGATTCTACTTGGTGGCCCAAGTAGGCCATCATGATGCCCGAAGGTGCGTTGGCTCCGCTGGCGTCGATGCTGCGTTGCAGCTCGGCTTGCAACCAAACCAGCCGCTCACTGGGAGGCAGCAGTCGTTGGCCGTAGCGGGTGGCGATGAGTTCGGGGTGTTCTTCAAACAGTTGGCGTAGGTTGAATGAGGCGGCTCGTATCATGCCGGCGCCCAGTTGGGCGTGGATAAGCCCGGATTGGGCCAAGGGGTTGGTGGGGTCTTCGAGTCGCAATTGACGGTAGGTGCGTTCGGCGTTGATGAATTGCGAGGCGGCCATGTTGTCTTCGGCGCCGCGGTAAAGATCGGCCGTGCGGCCTTCGCGGTCGCTAACGAGGGTTTCGAGTCGCACGTCGTAATCGAGGCTGTCGATGAGTGCGTTGAGCGCTGCGGTGGCTGCGGCGCCTTCGCCTTCGGCGGCGCGGCCATCGAGGGGGGCAACGTCGGGGAACGCTTGGGCTTGGTTGTTGGCGTTGGCGGGCGATTGCTCGTCGTCAGGGCGGGTGCCTGTGCGAATGCGTTCGAGCTGTTCTTGCATGCGTCGCTCGGCGGCTTCGACTTGGGTTTCGGGTGGGGCGGTGAGTTTTTTCATCCAGTCGGGTCGCATGTCGGGGAGGTCGCTGGAGGATGCTTGATCTGCATTGCCGGGTTTGTTGCCTCGGGCTTGCTCGCGAACATTGTCGAGCAGCTTGGTGTAGGCGTTTTCGACGGGTTTGTTGGCGGCTTGCTCGAGAGCGGTTTTCTTGGGGCCAAAAATGGCTTCGCGGGCGGCGGCCACGCGGTCGCGCACGGTTTGGGGGTCGCTTGCGGCGGTGGTGCCTTGAAGCACGCCATTGACTTGGCCTTGCAGGCGACCGAGTTGCAAGCCAGTGCTGTTGCCGTTGTTGTTGCGCGGGGCATTGTTGGATGTTTGGGCCCCAAAGCCCGAAGAAGGATGCGGCGACGGGTTGGGTTGGCCAGCGTTGCCATTGGGTTGTGTGGTTGGCACGGCGCGGCGCACGGTTTGTTTGACCACGCCACGCAAGGGGTCGGCGGTGATGGAGAGGGCTTCACCGTTGGGCACGGCAAGCACGCCCAGGGTGGTGACACCGCTGGGGTTGCCGTGGCTTTGACCACGGCTTAAAAGTGCTGGAGCATTGTCGCCATCGTTGGCGGGGTTGGGTTGGGGGCGGCTCACACCAAACACGCCGCCACGTGCGGTGGTGGTGTTTTGAAAACCGCTTGCTTGGGGTGTGCTGAAATTGCTGAAGACCACATGGTCGGCGGTGAGAATGCCACTTCGACGAAGCGGCACGTTGATTTGGGTGACGTCGGATCGAATGCTGTTGGCGCGAAAACGAAAGAGGTCGTCGGTGCCCAATTGACCTTGAAAAGCGCCTGCCGACACATAGCCCACGTCGCCTTGAAAGCCCATGCCCGCGCCCACGTTGCCGGTGATGAGTTCATTGCGCACGCGGTAGTCGACTTGGTTTTCCAATCCATTGAGCCCGCCACTGCCCGAGCGACGGTTTGCATCGTGAGCGCGGCCATGCCCGCCTGAGGCTTCTTGGGCGTGGGTTGTGGGGCTGGTCGTCGCAAGTGCGATGGCAGCGGCAATAAGAACACGGGTGGGCAGGGATGAATTGGGCATGGGTGGGCCTCGGGGATGGTGGAACGGTTCTTCTATTGTATAGGAGGTGCTGGGGTTGAGGCTTGGGATTTAGGAAGAGGTAAGCGTTTTTCAGGTTTAGAAAGGCTTTTCACGGGGCCGGAGCTATTAAATGCTTGTGTTTGACAACCCAAGGCAGAACACGAAAGCGCAAAGGCTGGAAGGCATGAAGGAAGGCAGGCGAGCTTCCGGTGATGTTTTGGGTTTTCGGTGGGTGCTGCAAAGGATGGGGCTCGGCCCATTGGGGCCTTTTCGCTTAGTTCTTACTCCCCTCAGCCCCTTGAGTCGGGTGAGTGATGACGGCTGGCCACAAGCGCAAGGGCAGCGGCAATGAGAACACGGGCGGGCAGTGTGGTGGGCCTCGGGGTTGCGGGAGAGCGGCCATTCTTGTTGTATAGGAGGCGTTCGCCTTGCATCTTCATTTATCGATTTATCGAGGTCTTTCGAATCTCGCTTTATTTCGGCTAAACTTAAGAATCACCAAACCGGAGATCAACATGAGAGTCGAACTCGACCCCGAGCATGCATCCGTCGTTAGCCAAGCGGTTTCCGCCGGCGCGGCCCCCACTGAAGCCGATTTTCTCTTCTCGCTGATCGACGACTACACCGCACGGCAGAAGACTCAATCTGAGATCGACGCGATACTCATCGAGTCGATCGATGGCCCTTGCACCACCTACGCCACTGCCGACGCACTTCGCGACGAGTTGCTCACCCGTTTCGACGCCCGCCATCGAAGCAAGCCCGCGTGACCAAGCCCAAGCCAATCGATTATTCCGATTTCGCATTCAAACAGCTCGAAGAAATCGCCGACTACATCGCCGCCGAGGGACAACCGGAAGCCGCAAGAATGCTCCTGATTCGTTTCACAGAAGTTGTGGACGCCCTCAGCCGCTTCCCGCTCTTGGGCCACCAATACGAATCAGCCCACCCACGGCTTCAGAACATCCGAGTCATCGGAATCCCCGGCTACTCGGTTTTGATTTATCACGAGGTTTCCGACGAGCGTGTTTTTATCAATGCCGTACTTGCCGGGAGCCGGGGCATGTCCTTTATCGAGGGCACAATCCGTCGAAGCTGATGAAATCAACATCCGCGATTGGCTTCACTCAGTCCCTTCTCCATCAAAGCAATTCAAGAATCTCAAAGTGTTTGGTGCCGCGTGGCAGGTCGGCTTTGATGGTTTCGCCAACGCGCGATTTTAAGAGGGCGTCGCCCAAAGGGCTGCTGACGGTGACTTCAATTTCGTCGCTGTCGAAGTTGCCGCTGGCTTCGCCGACAAGTTTGTATACATCTTCGTCGCCGCTTTTAACGTCGCGCAGTTTCACGGTGGCGCCTAAAAACACCATGTCTTCGGGAATGTCGGCGTTGTCGGCGACGTGGGCGGTTTTGAGTCGTTTGGTGAGTCGGCGAATTTCGGCTTCATCCATGCCTTGGTCGTCGCGGGCGGCGTGGTATTCGGCGTTTTCTTTGAGGTCGCCGTGGGCGCGGGCCTCAGCGATGCGATCGATGACTTCGGGGCGGCGCTTCACCAGCTCGTCGAGCTTGGCTTCGATGCGGTCTTTTTCGTCTTGGGTGATAAAATCCATGGGTTGCTCCTTGCGGGTGGAGGGGCGTAACAGTTTAGCAGTCTGCGTTAAATGTCGTTTGGCCGTTCATCGTTTTGAGCGAGGAAGCATCGTGGAGAAGCTTTACGCCAAGATGCCAAGGCGCCAAGACCGCCAAGGAAGGCAAGAGAGTGAGACGCTTTCTGAAGGGCGTTTTTCAATCGCCTTGACTTGATTTTCGCATGCATGCCAAGGCGAAAAGGACGTTTTAATTTTCTTTCGCATTACCTCACAGGCATCCTCCTGAAACCTGTGAATGGTTAAATGTCGTGTGGCAGGGCTTGTCTCATGGCCCAGTGGGGGCTGGGGGTTTTGCGTCAGCCGATTTGTCGCGTGGTTTGGCGGCACGATCCGAGGCGCGGCCTTCTGCGGCGATGAGTAGCAAAAGAACGATCCAGCCTGTTAAGGCGGCGAGGCCGATGCTTAAGGTTTGGGTGATGGCTTGGGCGTGAATGGCTTGGTTGTAGACGTGGGCGGGGCTGAGGGCGGCGGCGGCATCTAGGGCGGTGCCGCCTGCTGCGGGGTTGCCACCGTGGCTGCCCAGTGCGCCCATGCCTGGACGGGTGAGGGTCCACACACTTTGCACGGGGCTGATTCGCATGGATCCCACACGGCCGGCAAAGCGCATGAGTGCGGGCTCGAGCACCACCACCCCCACACATGCGAGCATGGCGCCCGACCGGGCCATGGCGTGGTGGCTGCCACGGGCCCAAGCGATGAGCAGGCCGATGAGCAATGAGGTGGAGGCCAAGGTGAGACTGAGCCACAGGGTTTGGCTCACGGTCCAGTCGGCGGCGGCTTGCAAGGGCCACAGCACGGTTTGCAGCAAAATGTTGAGGCAAAGCCAGTCGGTTAAAAGGACGCTGCAACTGCGTGCCCATTGGGCCGCGCCGCCTTGGCGCGAGGCTTGGCTGAGTCGCAGTGCAGGCCATGCGCCGGTGAGGCCAATCATGGCCATGAAGGCCATGGTGCGAAAGGTTTCAAGGGTGAAGCCCGATTGCACCCATAGCAAAACCCAACTGGCGAGCATCCATAGGCAGCCTGCCAGCACGATGGTTCGTGTGGGCCAAGGTGTGGGAATGGCGGATTGGGGGGCAGAGGGTGTCACGGTTAAGTAAAGAAGATACGCGCCGTGGGATTTGGGGGTTTGGTTTGGGACTTTAAGTTAAGAAAAAGCCTTGCAGCGATTTACCGGCGTGACGCGCTGACGGTGTGGGGGCGGGCGTCGGTTTGGGCGGTGCCGGTGTAAACCCACACCACTTGAGCGCCTTGGTCGATGCGGCCTTGGTGGGTGTAGGCCCAGTCGCGTAGGGCGCCAATTTTAACGGGGGCTTGCGGCTCGACGCTGCGTTCTTCGCCGGGGGCAAGGCCCCACACCACGGCGGGGCCGTTGGTGTACAGCACCAACCAAAGTCGGCCGTTGAGATCGCGGTGCGACACGTCAAAGGCGGTGATTTGGTCGGCGTAGGGTTCACGTCTGAGGGTTTCTTCGAGCGTGAGTGCGGCGTTAATGTCGGTGCCATCCCACGTGTCGCCAGCAGCAGCGGGGGGGGCGGCGCTCACGCCGGTGACCAGCGGCAACAGGCCAAAACGGGTGGCGGCGCGGTCGATGTTTTGTTCGAGCAACACACCGCTGCGATCGACCACGTGGTAACCGTGACGACCGGCAATCACGGCGGCGGGCGCACGGTAGGTGGCTTCTACTTTGACGTGGCCGTCGCCCAAACGGCGCACTTGGGTGACATTTTCAACCCATGGGTTTTCTTGAAGAAGCTCCACCGAAAGGGCCAAGCCCCGGCGGTTCATGGGGTCGTCCATCACGGCGTCGGCCACTTGGGCTTGCAGTTGCTGGTGCAGCTTGGGGTCCATCCAGCTGGGGGCCCCGGCCAGCTCGACGTGATTGGGGTTCACCGCGCCGCCCCGGGCGCTGGCGGCATAACGGGTGAGGGCGTTTTCGCCTGCGTTCCAGCCAATGACCACCAGCACGGCGGTTGCCGCGCCACCCAGCATTTTGAGGCCTAGCAACGTGCGTTGCGGGTCCCAGCCAGCGGCTTGGGCGCTCTTTTTAGAAGAGGAGCGTTTCTTCTTTTTTTTGGGTCCGCTGTCGCGGCTTAAAAACCAACCCATGGGCCTTGCAACCTCTTTGATGACTTAAACATATTTGCGGCCTAAATAAGCCGCAGGAGAGAACAAAAGCTATCGACCGGGTGGCGTTGCGGTGAACACCCCGAAGCAGGCGGGGGCGATAACCGGCGGCGGGCCGCTCTTAGGGTCATTCGCGTGTCATGAACTTTTGCAGGGGTGAGGGTTGGCCGCGGCAAGGCAAACCAAATGATCGACCAATTGGGGCAGGGCACGCCCGGCGCGGGCGCTGGCCATGGGCAGCAAGGAGTGCGAGGTGAAGCCGGGCAGGGTATTCACTTCGATGATCCAAGGTTGGTTTTGTTCATCTAAAAACAAATCCACCCGGCCCAGGTGCCGCACGCCCAAGGTGGTGAATGCTTTGATCGCCAAGGCCTGCAACGCAGCGATTTGATCGGCGCTCAGCCCAAAATCAAACAGGTAATGCGTGTCGTCGCGCTCATATTTGGCCGCGTAATCGTAAAACGCGGTGGCGGGTTGAATGTGAATGGGCGGTAAAGCGGCGGGGCGACCGTTTTCATCTTCGATCACGCCAACAGTGATTTCACGGCCGGTGATGAGTCGCTCGACCAGCAGCCAACGGTGTCGGTCGCGCAGGTGGGCCCATGCGTCGGCAAGTGATGGGGCGTCGGGGCAAATAGCCAAGTCGATGCTGGAACCATCGTTGTTGGGTTTGACCACCACGGGCGCTTCAAGTGTGGGCGAAAATGCGGTGTCGACCAATTCGTAGTCAGGGGTGGGCAGCCCAGCGTCGCGCAGGGTGAGTTTGGTGCGTGCTTTGTCCATGCACAGCGCTGCGGCGTTGGATCGGCAGCCCACAAAGGGCAAGCCGGTGGCTTGAATGAGTGTTTGCGCCCCGCCGCCTTCACCCCAAGGGCCGTGAAACACCGGAAACACCACGGCGTTGCCATGGCCATGGCCCTTGTTGTTGCCGCCGCTTGGGTTGGCGCGGTGGGTTTGGGCAAAGGCATCTAAGGCGTGGGTGTTGTCGGGTGCCAAATCGCCTTGGGTCACGTGGTGTCCCGCTTGGCGTAGTGCGTCGGCCACTTGGGCCCCGCTTTGCAGCGACACGGGCCGTTCACGGTCGGGCCCGCCACAGAGCAGGAGCACGTTTTTGGGGGTGGGGTTGGCGATGGGATGCACGCGATTGACGAATGATTGGCGGATGGGCTTTACGAAGACGAACAAAGAAGGCAACCGTTCACCGTTTTAAAATCCCAAGGCGAACACGAAGGCCCAAAGGCCCAAAGGCTCAAAGGCACGAAGGAAGGCGAGAGGAAGACGCTTCGTGTTTTGCCTTGATGTTTTTAGCACAAGCGTTGGTTTAAAAAGAAGAGGGTCGAAAAACGGTGAACGGCTACCAAAGAAGCATCGCGGGCCGCGTCACGCGCTGCTGGTGATGCGTTCGGCAATGGGGCGAAGCAAGCTGGGCACCAGTTTTTCGGCGGCCAGTGTTTCAAGACGTTCGTGCAGGCCGTCCATCACAGTGCCCAAGGTGTCTAGCTCGCCCATGGGGCCATATTGGCGAAGGGTGAGAAAAAGGCTCAGGGGCTCGCCCGCGTATTTTTTGCTGCTGCCACGGCGGCTTTTGGGGCGACTTTTAACTTCGTAGTAAGCCTGCAACGATCCGCTTTCATTGAGCGCATGACCGAACACCGGCTGCACATCGAGGATGCGGCTGCCGTTGGCGGGCATGATGTTTTGCAAAGGTGAGTCACCAAAAAGAGCGTCAAAAATCACCGCGTCGTGGTTTTGATCGCACTCCAAATCGAAGCCATACATCAGTTCGACAAAGTCGATGTCCAGCGGGCTAAGCGATAGATAATTGGGCGCAAGCTCCAGCACCAACTTGTGATAATCCATTGCCTGCTCCAGCGATTCAGGATTCACATGCCCGGTGCGAATGCTGTGACGACGCAAAGCCAGCCAGTTATAGCGGGCGTCGCGCCGAGCCGATTCCAGCGCCAGCTCGCCGTTGTACCGCTTAAAGCGGTTCATCGTGGGCATGCTTTTGCGCATACGTTCGAAAAAATCAAGCAACGTGTCACGCCCCGTGGGGAGATCCATCTTGAGCGTGATTTTTTGATTGACGTAAAAATCGTTGCAAAGAGCCCCGTAGCTGGTGGCCATGATGTTGTCTTTCGGATGCGTCAAGGGTTTTTGGCAGGCCAACACTTAGTAGGCTAACACTCGACGGTAGAATGATTTAGGTTCAGTATCGCGTTTAACCCGCGACGTAAGCGCGGCGTATCTTAGCATGGCGAGCTTTCAGCCATGGCGCTATTCTTTTAGAGAAAGTGCATCCTAATATAAGATGCTTTGCGATCATGGCCTTGTCGAAGGTGTCACGGTGGGAAAAGGTACGAATGGTTTTTTGGGAATAACGCAGTATGAGTAGCAGTCGTCGTGGTCGAACCGTTCTTGGGTTAACGTTTGCGTGGCTGGTGATTGCTGCGGTGCTTGCGGTGGCGTGGCGCTATGGCTTGGGGCCGATGCTTCGGGGGTGAATGCCCAAGGGGTTAGTGCCGTTGGGGGTATTCTGCTTCTTGTCTTACGTCAGTTGCTTTATCGCCTTACGTTCCCTTGCGTTGTTGACCCTTGGGTTTTTTAGCCTTTGTAAATGAGTTGTGCCCATGCCTTCACAAGACGATTCGAATTACGGCAAACGGTTGGCCTTGGACCTTTTTGGATCGGGCTGGGTGATGTTTCCGGTGGCGGCGGGCTTAACCAGTTTGATGGCGGGGTGGGCGGTGCAGGCCAGCACGCCAGCGTTTGTGTTGGCGGGCGTGGCGAGCGTGGCGGTGGGGTTGGGGGCTTTGGTGACCCGCTGGTTCACGGGGGCCGATCGCATGGCTGATCGGGCCGAGGCTGAATATGCCAAAGAGCAAGTGGCGGTGCACAAGCAGCGTCTTAAAACGTTGGACCACCGTTTGTATCGCGATGGCAATGCCCGCACCAATCAAGCGTTGGGGGGGCTTAAAGAACTCGACCGTCGTTTTGCGGTGCTGCGCGATGACCCCGAGCGGCGCCCGCCACCTGAGGTGGATTCGCGGCTGCAAGAGTTGATTGAATTGAGTGTGCGCGGGCTTGAGCGCATGGCCGATTTGCATGAAACCCTTGAGGGTTTGATGACCCAAGAGGCCAAGCAAAAAGTGCATGAGGCTCGAGCGCAGTTGCTGGAAGAGGTGGAGCAAAGTGTCGATCGTGTGGTTCACACGCTTGATGGGCTTTACACCTACCGCCTTGATGCCAAACGCCCGGTGGAAGAAATTGCCGAACTTCGCAATGAGCTCGACACCAGTCTCATCGTGGCCCGAAAGGTCGAAGACCGCATGGCCGAGCTGGAAAAAGACATTGCCACGCCTGATTCTCGCCTTCGGGAGCGGGGCACAGAGGGGTGAGGATTGGGAACGAGGGGGGATTGGTAACCATTTTGTGCTGTGACCGTGGTCATGCTCACGGTTTACATCCCAAGGCAAACACGAAGTGATGAAGGCGCCAAGACACGAAGGAAACAAACGGCTGTTTCTCGTTTTCCTGCCTTTCTTGGCGTCTCTGCGTCTTGGCGTAAAGCTTCTTCACGATGCCTCCTTGCTCAAAACGGTGAGCGATGACGGGGATTTGGGGCTAGAAAAAAGCGGGAATGTGAGCTGAAGGCCTCTTTTTAAGCCTTGGCTTTTCATCTCGAGCGTCGCATTTTTGGGGCCTTCGCTTTCCCAAAACCCACTTTCGCGGGTAACTTAGACGTCATACTGAGCTTGAACGTGGGCCATTGGGCCCAACGGCTTTGTTTGTTTTTAACCATTCCATCCGCGAAAGCGAGTTTTCTTTATGTTCCGTGCCATTGGTAAGTATTTTCGTGCGTTGGGTTATCTCGTCACCGGTCGCATCGACAAAGCCCGCAAAACGCTTTCGACCAACCCGCATGTGGTGCAGGCCACCTATGACCGTGTGGTGCGTGAGAAGAAAGATCGCCTTCAGCAGTACAAAGATGCTGTGGCCAAGATGATTGCCCAGCAAGAGAAAAAATCGCACAAGCTTAAGCAGCTTACGGAAGACGTGAATCAACTGAGCAAGCTTAAAGAAGGCGCGGCGGCCAAGGCCCGGCAATTGGTCAAGGGGCTTCAGGCCCAAGGCCAAAGCATGGAGCAAATCAAACAAAACGCGGAGTACGTTAAGTGCATGCGCGCGTTTAACGACTTCACCAACACCGAGAAAGAGAAGTCGGCTCACATTGTTGATCTTGAAACCGATGTGGGAGAAATTGGCAGCAGCATTGAAAGTCACAAAATTCAGCTTCAATCGTTGCTGCGTGAAATTGACAAGATCAAGCAAGAGTCGAGCCAAGCCGTGGCCGACATGATCACCGCCAAAGAAGAAGAAGAAATCGCCGACATGATCAGCGGCATTTCCAAAGATCGCACCAACGAAGAGTTGCAAGAGCTGCGTGATCTTCGTCAAGAAACCAAAGCCCGTGCCCGTGTGGCCCGCGAATTGGCAGGCACCGACACCGCCACCCAAGAAGCCGAGTTTCTGGAGTATGCCCGCACCAGTGACAGCTCGGATGAATTCGACAAGCTCATTGGTTTGGCCGCCGAAATCGATTCGGCCGCGCCTGAAATGACACAGGACGCGCCGGTGTCGGCTCCCAAGTTGCCTGAGGGTTGATGGGGGTTTAAACAAAGGGGTCGAACAATCAAACGCCAGCCAGAACGCAAAATGCGTTTGGCGGGCGTTTTTTTTAATCGTTGTGGTCTTATTCACGGAAAATGAATCATCAAACGCCGCCGTCAAACGGCTTGTGAATGTTGACGTTGAGGAACGAACACGTCGTGGATCCATTGGCGGGTGAAGAGGTTGCGAATGAACGCAATGGCATTCGAACGGCATTCGGGCCGGATCTCCGGACGTCTTTTTTTCTGCGCCAGCGATTAGGGGGTTTATCCGTGGTGTTTTTGTTTGAGGGAACGGGATAAAATATCGGGCCACTCGGGAGGGTCGTTGCTCAGGGATATCAAACGTGACCGGTTTCTAATTCAAGGAAAAGACAATGCGAACATTCAAAGTTTTGATGCGGATGGCATGCGCGGCAGGTGTCTGTGGTCTGACGGTTGGCGAGGCGCAGGCGATTGGCGGTGATGAGGCCTACAGCTTCACGTCGGGATTTGCTGGCGATCAGATCAACTACCCGAATTCGATCGGGCCGTCGCATGCCAGTGGCGACTTCGGTATTTCCGGTGGGAACTTTGATCCGAACGTGGGTGGCCAGCTTGGCGGCTTTAGCTACCAAGGGGCGAATCTCGCGTTTTTCGATGCGAACAATCTGCTGACCGCGCCCTCCAGCCTGATCTCGAACGAGGCGTTCTGGACTGACCCGCGTGTGTTCACCCGCACCACCGCCACAGGAAATTCGTTCTCGGTGTCCAGCCTCGGCTTCGACCTGAACGATTTTGATTCGGTGGACACCTTCGGCTTCAGTGTCGCGGTTGCATCGCTGGCCCAGGCCGTTCCCACCTCGCTTCCGTTTCAGGTTCAGTTCGGCATCGGTGACAGCGAATTCAACCCGGCGATCGGCAATGACACGCTGAACCTGTTGGATGATTTTTCCGGCGGGTCGTTTGGCTACACCGTCGAAGCCGGGACATTCCAGTCCTTGGGCAGCCCATTTGTCGGGCGCGAAGCCCGCTTCGAGTTCAACATTTCGGATCTCAAGGACCTCGCCGGCTATGATCCCGAAGACTCCAACGGTTCCTTTCAGTTTTTCTTCGATATCGACACGGCGGGTATTGACAACAACAACGGGATTAGCCTGACCCAGTTCGCGATCGATAACGTCACCCTCGACGGCGCTGCGCCCGTCGATCCGCGGCCCGAGCCCACGCTGTTCACGGGTCCCACGCCCAACGGTCCATTCAATCCCACGGTCTTTGACCTTACGGGTGACAACACCAATGCCAACGTTGTCAATATTCCTGCGGCGACCCAGAACGGCCCCATTGGCCTGTCGGTCAGCAGCGGGGCGTTTGATAATCCCGGCGACTTTCAGGCCACTCTCTATACCCCTGGCAACGCCAACGTGTCGGGGTTGGGCGAAGTGTCGTTCGGATTCGGCTCCACGGTTGCCGCGACCGCCGCTGTCACTGCCGGGCCGCCCGACACGTTGATTGCACTCAGCGACGATGTGGTGCTGACCCTCACCGCTGACGCCGACCAAGGCGGCATCGTTCTGGGCTTGTTCGAGATTCAAGCGCTGGTGGATGCCGAGTTGGGCTTAGCGTTGCAGAATGCGTTCGCCGCAGCGTCGGAGGGCCTTGATGTTGCCGCCGCGCTCGCCGCCGGTTTGCCGGTGCTGACCGATAGCGGCATGTTGGCCGACGGCGAAGCCGAATACTTGGCCAACACGTCGGCGACTGCGCTGTTGACCCTTGAAGCCATCGGCGAAATCGCGCTTGTCGAGGGAATGCAGGGCGCCTCGCTCGTGCCGACCTTCAACTCGAACGGCGAGGTCGTTGGGGCCCGCGTTTCGGTGTGGCAGGTCACCGCCCGATCTGGCGTGCTGACGGCGGTGGCCAGTGTGCCCGAGCCGGTGAGCTTCGCTTGGTTCGCCGCTGTGGCCACGCTCGCAACCGCTCGGCGCCGTCGAGGGTGACGAACGCCTTTGTCCGGTTTGGGCACAACCATTCACGGATTTTGAGTGAGGATCTATCGCGGAGAAGCTTTACGCCAAGACGCCAAGACGCCAAGAAAGGCAGGAAATGAAACCGGATGTTTTCTTGGTTTTTTCGTCTTCCTTGGCGTCTTGGCGACTCTGCGTCTTGGCGTAAAATCTCTTGCCAGAGATGACTTGCCCATTGCGCGTCAACGCAAACAGGCTTGTTAAAATCGCGAACGATCTTCAAAATGGTTAGGGAGCCAAAACACCGGCGGTAACGCCGGGCCATGTGTCGCTTCGGAAGGGGCCTGCGGGAAGTCCTTGGGCGTTGAAGAGGTTGGCATTGGCGGGGTTGTTTTGCCAAGCGTAGCGAACGGCCACGGGATGGGGCACTTGCGGGCATTGCACGCGAACGACATCACCGTCGATTTGGGCTTGGGCGTTGTGGAAGACTTGGTCTTTCCCGGCAAGTATAAATCCGCCCAAGGTGGTGGCGTCGCTTTCGGGGGTTTCTTGCAGTTTTAAGGTGGAGTCAAACAAGTCGAATTGAACAACGGCTTGGCCGTCGGCAAAAAGGGCGTCGCGGAAAAGCGGGCCGGATTTGACGGTGTCTTTTTGGTCGTAGGTGTCGACGAGTGCCCAACGCGCAAGGCGATCTCCAACATCAGCTTTGTTGGCGGGGTGAATGTCTTTGGCGTCGCCAATGTCAAGGGTGATGGCGATTCCGGTGCGGCTTAGGTTGCGTGCGGTGTTGAATTGGGCATCACGCAGTTCGGCCAAGTTCCACTTGGGGAAATTGGGCTGGTCTTGGTATTCGGTGAAGCTTGCAATTTGTGTGATGAAAAACCAAAGTGGGTCGCTGTCGCTGTTGTTTTCATTGGCATTGCCATTGTCGCTGCCATTGTTTTGTGGGGCGGCGTGGGGGACATCCCAAGGTGACGCGGCCCACGCGTGTCGCCAGTCTTGAATGAGTGTGGGCTGGAGGATTTGATATTGCTCGGCGCGTGAGGCGTTGGATTCACCCTGATACCAAATCACGCCGCGCATGGCGTAGGGGGCGATGGGGTGAACCATGGCGTTGTAAAGCACGGCGGGCTGGTGTTGTTGCCCAGGGTTGTGCGGGGGCGGGGTGTTGGGGCCGCGAATGGCGTCGGCGCGGAGCAGGTTTTCGCCGTAGAGGGTCCATTGGGTGAGTGGCAGTGTGGCGGCGGGGCGTTCGTCGTTGTTTTGGGAAGGTCGAGCCAAATGGATGGATTCGCCGAGCATGCCGCCACCTGAAAGGCGATCGAAAACGCGCACGGCGATGGTGTTTTTGCTGGGCTTGAGAATCGCATGAGGCACAACATACTGGCGCTCGAATTTCCACCATTCGGGGGTTTCTTCACCGGTGCGGCCCACTTCAATGCCGTTGACGTAGGTGGTGTCAAAGTCATCAACCACGCCAAGGTTGAGGGCGAGGTCTTCTTCTAAAGTCCACTTGTCAGGAAGGTCGAAGGTGGTGCCGTACCAAACCACGCCATCGACGTCATCGGGCAATTTAAGTTGAGTGCTAGACGCTTTTTGTTCTGCGGGCGGGCCTTGTTTGAGTAAGTCGATGTCGCCGATGTCGCCGGGGTCTTGGTGAAACCTAGGGAGTTTCATGTAACGTTCCCAGTTGGCTTGGGATTGATCCCAACCGGCGATGGTTTCTTTGGAGTGTTGAAGCAGCAGGGGGGCGGCCACGGGTGTTGCCGCCAGTGTGGGCTGGGAGGTCCAAGCTTCAATTCTGGTGCCGCCCCAGTGAGACGCAATGAGCCCCACGGGGACGTTGAGTGTGTCGTGCAATTGTCGGCCAAAGTAATAGCCCACGGCGCTGAAATAGCGTGAGGTTTTGGGTGTTGATGCAACCCAAGACACATCGTGGGGAGGACGCAATTGGTCTTGGGGTGAAGAATGCGTGGCGCGGGGTGTGGGAAACAGCCGAAGGGTGGGAACGTTTGAATCGGCGATGGCTTGCTGGGCGTTTTGGTCTCTTTTTAAGACGTAAGCCATGTTGGATTGGCCGCCACAAAACCAAACCTCACCCACGAGAACGTCTTTAAAAACCACGGGGTTGTTGTCGGGGTCGCTGTCTTGTGATGTCGGATCACTTTGCGTGATGGTGAGCTCGCGGCCTTGGGCAGATGCGGGCAAAGCGGGAAGCTCGAGAGCCCATTGTCCGTTTTCGGCGTTGGCTTGTGTGGCGGTTTGCTGTTGGGCAAACGACACCGTGATGGTGCTGCCGGGCTGAGCCCACCCCCAAACGGGGATGGGTTTGTTTCGTTGGAGCACCATGTGATCGCTGAAAATGTCGGGTAGTTCGAGGGCGCTGCAGGGCAGTGCGAAGCAGAGGATGAGTGAGAGGAAAAAGAAAAGAGGGCGGCGCTTTTGGAGCAAGCGATTCGAGGGCGAAAGATTTGATTCGGACACAACAACTCCGGGGTTTGGATGAGACGACGCGCGACGCGCTAGACTAGAAGTCTACGGCACCAAGGTGAAATCGAGAAATGGAAAATCAGGGGTGTGCTGTTTTGAGCAGGGGGAGAGCGATGCTGGCTTGACATCGTGGCAATGAAAGCAAGACAATGCGTAGGCATGCATGACGACGATTTAGACGACGGGTTGGACCCCGAAGGCCCCAGCGAGGCCGATCTTGTTGCCACGCAATGTCGTGGGTGCGGGGTTTATGTGGATGCCGACGAAGTGCGGTGTTCGCGTTGTGGCGATTGGATGGCCGACGAGGTGCCGCAGCGCAGCAGCCCGTTGTGGGTGGTGATGGTGGCACTGCTGATGGTGCTGGGTGTGTTGGTGGGGTGGATTATTTAGCCGCGACTTGTTGCGTGTCGGCGACGGGCGGTGCCCATGAGTAGGGCCGGGAGAAATAGGGCCAAGGCGGCAGGTTCAGGAAGCACACGAATGGGAATCAATGCGCTGTTGCCTGTGGTGTCCCAAACCACGGCTTGGTAAGTGCCCGGAAGCAGTGCGGTGGTCGCAAGTGTGGCTGAGCCGGTGGCGTTGGTGATGCTGCCGGGGCCCAAGTCCCAAAGCACTGAGGCGATGTCGTTGAGGTGGCTTAGCGCAGGGTCACTGGGATCTAAAACAAGGGTGATGGGATCGCCTTGGGCAAACACTTGCTCGTTGACGGTGCCACGGTTTTCAAACGTGAGGGCCGAAGGGCTTTCGTCGTCGAAGCCGTCGGGGGCGATGTTGTTGGTGATGACAATGTCGGTGAAGCCGGGGTCGTTGGCTTCGCGCGAGAGGGCAAGGCTGAAATCGTTGGCAGCGTCAAGGGTGTTGTCGTCGAAAACCACATGTTGGGCGCTGATGTTAAGTCGCGCGGCATCGCTGGCGCTGCCGGTGAAATCGTTGTGGGCGAAGTAGAGTTTTTCGGTGGAGTTGTCGTTGTTTCCTTGAAGTTGAACGCCAAACTGGCCTGCGCCGGTGAAGGTGTTGTTGGCAAACAAACCTTGGTGGGTGCCGCCCTCGCCTGCGATGGAAAGGCCATAGTGCGAGGCGCCCGCAACGGTGTTGCCGGTGACAATGATGTTTTGGGCGTCGATGACTTCAATGCCGTTGGGTGAGGCCACACCTGCGTCGCCCAAGGCGCCGGTGATGGTGTTGTTGCGCACGGCGGCGCGGTTGGAGTTGTCAACACTTAGCCAGCGGTCGAGGGTGTTGTTTTCAATGACGGCATCGTTGACGAAGTTTTGAATTTCAATGCCCAAGGCGTTCACATCGTCGTTGGGCCCTGCGTTGGCAAAGGCCATGCCCGAGTGGGTGATGGTGTTGTTGCGAATGACCAAGCGGTCGGGCCCTTGGGTGGGCCCGTTGCCTTTGCCAAAAATGCCGCCTCGGCCGGTGTGGTCAAAATGATTGTTGGCAATCAGGTTGTCGTCGGAATTGCCATGAACACGCACGCCTGAGCCAAAGGTGTGCGTGGTGCCAATGTGACTAAAGGTGCTGTCGGTGACTGAGGCGTGATGGACTTCTTCAAAAAAGTAAATGCCAATGGGGCCAAAGTCGGTGGGGCCTGCGAGGTTTTGAATGCCTAAGTTTTCAAAATGAAGGTTGTTGCCATGGCCCACGGTGATGCCGCTTGAAGCACCTTGGGTTCGGGTTTCGCCGTCGAGGGTGAAATGGCGAAGGGTGACGTTGTTGGCGTCTTCGATTTCGATGATGGCGGGCGCGTTGGTGGTGTGGAGCCCGCGATAAACCAGCGTGGTGTCGTGTTGGCTGGCGCCCCAAAGACTGACGCCGGTTTTAAGGTTGAGTGGCGTGTTGAGAATGTATTGGCCTGCGCCCAATTGAACCGTGTCGCCCGCGGCTGCGTTGTTGATGGCGGTTTGAATGTCGCCGCCGGTGAAACCGGCAACCGGAAGGGTGGCCGCCATGGCCGAGGTGGGCAAAACAAAGGCGACTGCAACAAGGGCCGTGGTTGAAAATGCATGGGACATGGGGGCTGCTTTCTCGTGGGCAGTGGGGCTTTGGGGTGGGGTGTGGTTTTTAAAATAAAGGGGGCAAGAGTATAGTTGGGAATAGGGCGTTCTCGATTTTTGATCGTCGTTCATGAGCATTCAAGCGGGCGATTTTTCAATCCCGTTAAGCTGCTGAAATGCCGCATGAAAACCGCGTGGTGACGATGACGCGTCATCCCAAGACATTTCGCACGCTTAACGGCTATGACTTGCCCATGCCTGCGGGCTGGGCGTTGCTTTTGCCGGGCGATGCCGCGTTGACACGGCGGGTGAAGCAGGGCGGAACAAGCTGGAAAATTGAGGAAAAAAAAGGGCGGCGCACGATGAGCCGCGGCATTCTGGCCGATGCAAATCGCATTGCGCGAATCAAGGTCGAGCTGGAAACCGAGCGGGCCACACCGGCGTATCAAAAAAAATTAGCCGCAGGCCGCGCCCGACGGGTGAAGCAGCAGGTGGCCTATGTCGAAGATTTTGGCGCTGCGGTACGCTCTTATTTGGCCTTTGCGCCAGCCCATAGCGCGTTTGAAACACAATTGGCCGCTGCCGTGACCGCCCACGCCACGCCGGTGGGCAGTGGCACCGTGGCCCGCACACAACGCATTCCCATTGAGCAGCGCGCCGAGTCGGCGGTGATCGCATGGTTGCGACATCAGACCACCGCCTACGACCACATGCACATCGCACGCATCAAAGGCAAGCGACGCGAGGTGCGCCGCAAGTTGGCCCAAGAGAGCAAGCGTTTGCTCGAGCGATATCGAAAAGGTGATGCGGTGGGTGAAGGATGTCCGCTGAAGAAGGCGCTGGGGCGGGTGTAGCGGTTGGTTTTTTGGGCAACGCCGATGCTTAACGTGCGTTGCTCTTTTAAGGGTGGCGCGATGTTGACGCGGTGTGTTTTAGTTAGGCGTGGGCTTCTTGCTCGGTGACGGCGCGTTGGTGTTCGGGCTGAAGGTCGGGTTCGATGATTTTGGGGAGCGGTTCGTTGAGCGAGGCCATGCGGTCGAGCAATCGTTTTTGCATGACTTTGCGCACAGGGGTGTGAGACGCGAGGCGGATGAGGTTGACCAGCTCGTGGGGGTCTTCTTGAAGGTCGTAGAGTTCGGCTTCGAGGAGGGTGGCGTGGTTGCCGTCGAAGTCGATCAGCTCTTTCCAATCTTTGAGGTCGGAGTTGCGTAGCTCGGGGTCGCGAAGGATGTACTTCCAACGCTTGGTACGCAGGGCACGACCCCAGCACATTTCGGAGATTTGGACGTAGACGTGGTCGGGCCAATCGGCGGTGGCTTGGCGGTTTTTATTCACTAAGGGAAGGAGGGATCGACCTTCAAATGTTTCGGGAATGTCGATTCCGGCGGCATCAAGAAGCGTGGCGGGCAGGTCGACCAATGAGACGAGTTGTTGGATGCGTCCGCCGCTGGTGAAGGGGCCGCCGTGGAGCATGGTGGGCACGCGGATGGAGGATTCGTGTGCGGAGCGTTTGTATTCGGCGTTGCGCGTTTTGAAGTGGCAGGCGTGGTCGGAGCTAAAGAGGATGATGGTGTTGTCGAGTTGGCCTAGGGATTTGAGTGCGTCGCAGAGTCGGCCCAGCGCTTCGTCGAGGCGTTTGACCATGCCGAAGTATCCGCCGAGTTGGGCTTGGGTGATGCCGCCGGTGCTGGCTTGCAACTGTTCATCAACTTCGGGGTGCGTGGGCAGGGCGGCGAGGTCGGGCGGGCACCACCGACCGTCGTAGGCTTGACGGTAACCATCGGGCGCGGGGTATCCATCGACGTGGTTTTGGTGGTGGGGTTCGAGGTAGCTGGTGAAGTAAAAGAACGGTTGGTCGGGGTGGTTTTTGACACGGTTGTCAACGCGGCGGATCAAGGCGTCGGTGAGGGCGTCGGCGCGGTAGCCGGGGAGGTCGTGGGGCTGATTGTCGTTGTCCCAAAGTCGGGTGCGGTAGGCGTCGGAGGTGGCCTCGAGAAGGTTGGAGGCAAACCATTCGTCATAGCCTGCGCGGTCGGGTTCTTCGACGGCACCGTGTGTGTGGCCCAGGTGAAACTTTCCGAAGTAGCCGGTGTGGTAGCCCGCGTCGTTGAAGCAGCGTGCGAGGGAAGGCAGGTCGGAGCTAAGGGGCATGTGGCAGTTGGTAACGACGCGGTTGGTGGTCGCAAAGGTGCCGGTTTGGAGGCAAGCGCGGGCGGGGCCGCAGACAGGTTGACAGGTGAAGCTGTGGTGAACATCGGTGCCGTTGCGAGCGAGGCGGTCGAAGTTGGGGGTGAGGCCTAGCGGGCAGCCGTGGACGCCGGTGGTGTCGTGGCGTTGTTGGTCGGTGAAGAAGACGATGATGTTGGGGCGTTGGGTGGACATGGGGCAGACGATATGAGTTTGTGTTTGAGTCGCGAAGTCTTGGGCGATGTGCAGCGATACCCGCTTGGTCCCGCACCCGACACCTCGCCACTTAATACCCCGTGCGGTCCATCACGTCGGGGGAGATGTCGTGGTCGAGCATGTCCAGGCGTTCGTCGACGCGGCGGGCGACGTCGAGTTGGGCGTCGAGTTCTTTGCGTAGGCGGTCGAGGTCGCGCTCGGGGCGGTCGCTGCGTAAGGAGCGCAGTTGCAGGCGGTCTAGGGTGTGGGCCAGTTCGTCGTGGGTTTCTTCTAAATCGTCGAGCAGTTCGGTGAGCAAGGCGCCGCTTTCTTCGCGGGCTTCGGGGGTGCTAAGTTGGGTGGACACCGTGCCCAATCGAACGACTTTGCGAAGCATGCCGCGGGCGGCGTCAAACAGGGCGGTGACGGCGGGTTGAAGCTCGGGCGGCACGGTGATGCCGCCGTCGATGGCGGGGCGGTCGAGGCGGGTGGTGAGTTCGATGAGACGCTGGGCTTCGCCCGCACCACGATCGTTTTCTTGTGTTTTAAGGGCGGCTTTGAGGCCTTCGAGTGAGTTGGGGTCGAGGGCGGGGGCGCGAGCGGGCTCGGCGGTTTGAACACGACCTTGCTGTCGCTGTGCGCCAGTGTGTGTTGCATTGCGGGCCGCTTGGGCCACTTGCGCTTTGGCGCGCTTGCGGCGGGCGCGGCGGGCGCGAAGCGCAAGGGCGCCAAAGCCCAAAAGGGCCATGCCAACAGGGAAAAAGCCGCCGGCGAGGGAGATCATGATGCCCATCATGATGGGCAGCACCACCGCAGGGTGAGAGTTGGCCCGGCCACGACGGCGACGCGGCGGGCGATCCCAGATGACGGTTTGCTGGGAGCCGACGGGCAGGCCCATTTCGCGCAAAACAGCTTCGTGAATGGCTTGGCGGCGGGCGATTTGATGTCGCCGGTTGAATCGGGAAAGGGGGTGGTGGCGGTGCATGATTTTTTATCGTTCGCGGGTTCTAAGTGGCGGGGCAAGCGACTGTTCAAGGTCTTCGAGGCGTTGTTCGACGGCGCGGGCAACGTCGAGTTGGGTGTCAAGCTCGTGACGAATGGCGATTAGGTCATCTTCGGCGCTGTCGTCACGCACGGCCCGCAGTTGCAGTTGGTCTAAAGTGCGGGCCAGTTGGGTGATGGCGTCGTTGGCATCCACCAAAAGGTTGGCCCGCAGTTGCACGACTTGCTCGCGGGCTTCGGGGGTGCTTAGATCATCGCTCACGCCGCCCAAGCGCACAACCTTGCGAAGCATGGTGGTGCAAGCATCGCGCAGCGATTCAAGGGTGGGCATGAGTTCTTGCGGGATGGTGAAACCCTTGCCCTTTCGGCCGCGCTCGAGCCGCTCGCTGAGAACTTCGAGCCGTTCAACGTCTTGCAAGCCTTGGGTGTTGCGGGCCAGCCGCAGTGCGTTTTTAAGATCATCGAGCGACCCGCCTTGTTTTTGCTGAAGCTCGGCTTGTAAATGCTCTGATTCTTCGGCGGCAAAAACGGCCCCCCAACGCTGATAACGCATGGCTGCGGCGGTGAGGGCAAAGGCCAAGCACACGCCTGCAACATTAAACACAGGCGATCGCGTGGCCACGCCCACCACCACGGCGGTGACACCAAGAATGAGCGGCCCGGCCACGGCAATATGGGTGAACACGCGTTTCCAAACGCGGCGGGCAATGCGGGAGCGAAGTGACATAGAAAGGAGTGTAATGAAAGCTGTTCGCGAGATGACGCAACGCGGGGGTTTGATGGGGATCAAAGGGGGCGTAAATGAGCTGTAGAACGGCTTGCAGAACGGGAATGAGCGGGAAAAGGCTTGTATTTGAGGTATTAACGTTTATACTGCTGGCGGTTGCTGGCGGTCTGCTTCACGAGGAATTTTGCAGAATCATCTCGCTGGCTTTGTTCTCTTAAATTGCTAATTATAAAAGGTTTGTAGATATGAATGCTTTACGCGAGGCGGGTTTTTCGGTGGGATTGAGTCTTGGGGTGTTGGTTTTGGTGCCGGGGGCATCGGCGCAATCCATTGTGGCCCAAGGGGCGGTTTCGATCGACCAGCAAGCGG
>JAZGFZ010000225.1:0-9816 GCA_036480015.1 Algisphaera sp.
CAACACGTTTTAAGCCACCCCAACATCACACTCATCACCGCCGACCAGCCCATTGCCGCCGACATCACCGTGCTGGCCACCGCTGGCGCCATCGTGAAGCACCCCGCCTGCGCCACGTGGCCCCTCGATGAAGTGCGCGGCCAAATCAGCTTGGTTAAAGCCACCGATCAAAGCCAAGGCCTTTCCCACGCCATCAACGGGCCCGGCTACATCACCCCCGCCATCGACGGCTTTCATGTGGTGGGCGCCACCCACGATCGCGACGACAACGACCCTTCCGTGCGCGAAGCCGACCACCTGCGCAACCGTGAAAATGCCCAGCGCAGCGATGCCACATGGACCAACGCCATGGACTGGACCCACGTCACCGGCCGCACCCGTTGGCGTTGCAATGCCCGCGACCGCATGCCCGCCGTGGGCGCCGTGCCTGGCACACCCAACCTCTACGCCATCACCGGCCTCACCAGCCACGGCGCACTTTCTGCCCCGCTGGCCAGCGAACTTCTCGCCGACCTCATTGGCAACACCCCCCTGCCTTGCAGCACCCGCGCCGCACGATCCGTAGATCCCATTCGGTTTTTGAAAAATTAGAAAAAGTGAACCGCAAAACATTAACAAAATTTGTTGCGATTCATCACACCTTGCGATGACAATGAATTTCTTCGCGCCCGCGATAAGTCACCAACAACGCCCCGCGTGCCGCAAACGCTTCAAACAAATTCTCCACGGCCCATTCTTCGCCAGGCCACGGATAAGCATAAATCACACCAAAGTCATCGGGGTCCAGTCCCAAATCGTCATAACCTGGCGTAAGCCCCACCGACAGCGTTTCAAACTCCCCTGAATCTTGGGCCAAATGGTCGCCGCCCTCGGGCACAAAGCTGCCATGAATAAACTCCACATTTAGTCCATGGTCTTGGGCCAAATCAGCCGACGCTTCAACCAAATCTCGCTCGATTTCAATCCCGCAGGCATCAAAACCCAACTGCGCCGCCAAACACGCCGTCACCCCCATGCCGCTGCCCCATTCGCAAAACGTGTTTTGCGGCGCCAAATGATCGCGTTGAATCGTGGCCAGCGCGGCCACACTCATTCGCGCATCGCTGGGCACAAAAGCCGGAATGGGGGCGTCTTTGCGGCGGCGCACAAAATCTTCAATGCGCCGATTGGCATCGGCCATCAACGCATCATGTTCTTCGGTGACTGCGGTAAAGTCGGGGGCAATTTCAATCTTAGAAAGGGGCATTCAAAAAGCGTAACACCAATGCGATGAAAAAGCTGATGGGGCGGAGGGCTGAGAGGGCTGAGAGCACTGCGTTTCCACCGCCAACACCACCCATTTTAACAAAAAGGGGTCAGGAGCCTTTTATTCGTAAAGGCCACTCACTCTTCCTTTTTCTCCACCTGCGGCCACGCTTCCGTCAGTCCATACACCCGCCGCTGTCGTTGCCCGCTGGCCCAGCCCTGCACCCCCGTTTCGCCTGCCGATGCCCATGCCGCATGGCCATCGGCAAACAACGTGTTAAGCCCCTCGGGCGAATCACCCCACACTCCACCAAACGACGGGTTCCCTTCATGACGTGCCGCCCGACCTTTTCCATGGTTAAACCGCAGCGGCGCATCACCCGCCTCGGAACCTGCATCCACAAACACATCTTGCATACGCACCGCAGCATCGGCCTGCACCGGAAGCTCATCGCTGTAATAGGCATAACTGCCGCGCAACACCGCCGCCACATTGTCCGCGTCGCCCAACGGTGCCCCGCCCGACGCCGAACACTGTCCCACCGCATCCCGCTTGAAATACCCCGCCATCAATGCCCGTCGGTCATAGCCTTCGTACGCAAACACATCGGCTTCATACCGCTTGTGATCCGCCGCTTCAGGCCAACGCCCGCCATGATCGGCGGACCACGCTTCAAAACCCGCCGCCATGATCCGCTGCTGCTCCAAACACAACGTGCGACGCCCATCTTGCTTCGCCGCCCCCAGCACCGGCAACATCATTCCCAACAACATCGTAAACACCGAAAGAACCACCAGCATCTCAAGCATGGTGACCGCACTGCAACGACGCGAAAAAGTCTGTTTCATCTCCCCAAACATGACCAACCGTTGTCTCCGGGCCAATCGCTACAACCCGCCGCATCAAGCCAAGGAGCCCAAGGTGGGTTTGTAACGATTGCGAATTCTAGGAAACCTTAGGACTTGGCACGCATGAAAACACATCCGAACGCTCAACACCTCTCCTCTTGCCTTTCTTGGCGTCTTGGCGTCTTGGCGCAAAACCTCTTACCAGAGACACGCTCGCCCATTTGCACGTCAACACAAACATCCTTTTAAAAACGCGAGAACGATTGCGTCACTCTTTTGCCCCTGCCCGCAGCCGCTTCAATGCCGCGGCCACCACCTCCACAGGCAACACAAACGCTTCCACCCGCCCTGCCCGGGCAATGTTGACGCCCAGCAAACGGCCATCCACATCCACCACGGGACCGCCGCACTGCGAAGGTGAAATCGTCGCATCATGTTGAAACACCCGGTCAAACCCGTCGCGTCGGCGTGAGATCGCATTGCCCATGTGATTCATAAAATCACTTCGATTTTTCAAATCAATGGGGCGATTCATCAACGTCACCTCAAGGGTGATCCGCTCGCCCTCGCGCTCCACCACCAAATCCAACGTGTCGCCTGCCCCACGGTTGCGTAAGGGCTCACGCACATCTTCAATCGTGTGCAGCTCCGCACCCTCCAACTCCAACAACACATCGTCTTTTTGAACCCCCGCCGCCGCCGCGCCCATGTTGTGTTTTACATCACTCACCACCAACCGCTCGCGTGTGGGATCTACGAAAAAAGCCACCCCCAACCGCACCGGAGGAAGCGATCGCTGCACCGCACTCACCACCCCCACCGCCAACGGCACTGCATCCAATCCCGGCACCACCACCCAGCGCCCCAATGCCAAGCCTTCGTCTTCCGTCATGCCCTCTGGCCACACCACCGCCGCAGTGGGCCAAACCGCTTGATCCACACGCAACAATGCCAAATCATCGCGAAAATCCACCGCCAACACCTCCACGGCGGCCCTTCGCCCATCGACAAACACCGCCGACACCGTGCGAGCATTCCCGTGGTCATCACGCAATTCGCTGGCTTTGGTGAGCACCTGCCCATCCGCCGACACCACCATGCCCAACGCCACCAACGCACCATCCGCTTCCAATCGCACCACCGATTCCCGCACTTGTTCCACACACGGCGTAAACACCGCCCGCACCACCTCGCCCTCGGTGTCGTAGCCTCGCTTAAGCACGGGCTTCGGTTGCGCCGCCGCAAGGCTTGAGACAAACCCGCTCAACATGAACGCCCACAACAAACAAGCTTTACCGCAAATCCTCAAGCTCCACCTCCCGCGTTAACGTTTCATCACCGCGTCGCAAAGTCAACGTCAATCGCGCTGCATGTTGACGTTCGGCCACCGCTTTCGCCACCGCATGTGGATCACTCACCGCCACGCCGTCCACCGCCTCAATCACATCGCCTTGTTCAAGCCCCGCCTTCGCCGCAGATCCCTCCGAATCCAACACCGCCACCCTCACACCCTGAGGATGGGCCGCCAACACCGCGCCCAAGCCTTCCCATGCACGCTCGCCCATCAAAAGCCCGTCCCAAACCATCCAAATATCATCCATCGACGCCGACACATTGGTGCGGGCACTGCGTCCAATCCGCGTGTGAATGCCCACCACCTTGCCTTCAAGATCAAACAGCGGGCCACCCGAATCGCCGCCAATCAAAGCACAATCACTTTGAATGCCCACCACCGGCCGCAACCGAATCACCCGCCCCAGCCGAACCACCACCGGCCGTGCAGGATCAAAGCCCCCGGGGTGGCCCAATGCCACCACCCAATCACCGTGATTCACCGCGCCCACCTCTGCCCGCTCCACACAAGGCCAAGGCCCTTGGCCATCCAATTTAATCAACCCCACATCCAATCGTAAATCCACCCCCAAGGTTCGCGCCGTTGCAAACGTGCCATCGGCAAAAGCCACCTGCACCTTACGCCCCGGCCGCTCAATCACATGCGCCGCCGTCAACGCATAACCCTCTGGCGTCACAATCACCGCGCTGCCCGACCCTGCAGGCCGGGTGTTCGCCGCATCGGCATGAATCATCGCGGGAGTCAAAAGCGACACCGTCGCTGGCGCCGCCCGTGACGCCACCTCCATCACCAACGTTTCTATCTGTCGAAGTTCTGACACATCTTTGGGTGCGTCTTCCGAAAGCCCCGCCGGTTGTGTGGCCCCTGCCGAAAAGGCCAAACACAATGCCACCGCCAAACACAAAGCACCCCAAACATTCCCGCAAACCCGCCAAGGCGCAAAGCCAACCCACGCAACTCGCAATACAACATCATGCACCCCTCAAGTTTACTCGGCTCTTCCAACCCCAACAAAAAAAGCGGGACAAGCCCAAAGGCTTGTCCCGCTCATAAATACATGCAAAGCACACACGCGTGTGTGCTTCATAAAAACCTTAGCGGCTCTTAAGCGAGTCGCGAATTTCTGTCAGCAGCACAATGTCTGCTGCAGGCGCCGCAGGAGCGGCTTCTTCCTTCTTCTTCGCCGAGTTCACGAGCTTGATCACAATAAACAAAGCCATGGCCACAATCAAAAATTCAATACCTGCTTGAATGGCCACGCCATATCCAATTTCGGCAGGCTCTTGGCCTTCAACGGCTGCAGGCAGCACAAAGGACAACTTCGAAAGGTCAACACCCGCCATGGCCCAACCGGCCAAAGGCATAAACACCTTTTCAACCACCGAAGAAATAATCTTGCCAAACGCAGCACCAATCACCACGCCCACGGCAAGATCCACAACGCTGCCCTTCATGGCAAACTCTTTAAATTCAGCAATCATTCCCATAGCACATTCCACTTTCTATCTACATCAAGGAGGGTTCAAACCCAGAGCCACAAAGCTCCAAAGTCATCTAAAAGTTAGACCGCCCCGCATTGCCTAACAACGCGAAGCGCGAACACTGTTCTTTTGCAGTATAACGACTTAAGCCCCTTGGCGCCAACCCCCTACACGGCCGTCCGATAATCACTGCGTCCATTCCCGCATACGCCCTCCCATCAACCCACCGCCCCCTTTTCACCCCTTGGGCCCCGCCGCCACCACCGCTTGACTCACCCCTTGGGCGTAATCCGCAAAGTTCTCTCGAAACAACGTCCCCAGTTTTTGAGCCGCAGCATCAAAGGCCGCCCCATCGGCCCACGCCTGACGCGGCACCAACAACCCCTCAGGCACACCGGGCACCTGGGTCACCACCTCAAAACCAAATTGCGGGTCAACCGCCACAGGTGCCCCCGCCAACTGCCCCGCGTGAATCGCATCAATGATCGCCCGGGTGTACTTCAACTTAATACGCGACCCCGTGCCGTACACACCGCCTGTCCAACCCGTGTTCACCAACCACACGTTCACGCCGTGGGCCTGCATTTTCTGCGCCAACAACTCGGCATAACGCCCTGGATGCCACATTAAAAACGGCCCGCCAAAACAAGGGCTAAACGTTGCCTCAGGTTCCGTCACCCCCACCTCGGTGCCCGCCACTTTCGCGGTGTATCCACTAATAAAATGGTACATCGCTTGATCGGGCGTGAGCTTCGCCACCGGCGGCAACACCCCAAACGCATCGCAGGTTAAAAAAATCACATCGGTGGGGTGCCCCGCCACACAAGGAATCAACGCATTGTCAATGTGTTCAATGGGGTACGCCCCGCGCGTGTTTTGCGTAATCGACGTGTCGTCAAAATCCACATGATGATGGGCATCATCAAAGCGCACATTTTCCAACACTGCATTGAACTTCAGTGCATCAAAAATCTGCGGCTCATTTTCACGCGACAACTGAATGGCCTTGGCATAACAGCCGCCTTCAATGTTAAACACACCTTTGTCGGTCCACACATGTTCGTCGTCGCCAATCAGCGGCCGATTGGGATCGGCACTCAAAGTGGTTTTGCCCGTGCCCGACAAACCAAACAACACCGAACTTCGCCCCGTGGTTCGATCCGCCGTGGCCGAACAATGCATCGACAAATGCCCCGCCTTGGGCATCAAGTAATTCATCACCGTAAACACGGCTTTTTTCATTTCTCCGGCATACTCGGTGCCCAGAATCACAATTTCTTGCTTCTCGATCGACAAATCCACACTGGTGCGGCTGGTCATTCCCGCCGTGAGCGGATTGGCCGGAAATGCCCCAGCATTAAAAATCGTCCAATCGGGTTCGCCAAAGGTTTTGCTTTCTTCGTCGGTGGGCCGAATCAACATCGTCCACATGAACAGCGCGTGATAAGGCCGCTCGCACACCACCCGCACCTTAATGCGATGCTCTGGATCCCAACCCGCAAACGCATCCACCACATACAAACGCGGCCGGGTGTTGAGATAATCCAACGCACGCACCCGATTGATCTCAAAGGTCTTTTGCTCAATGGGCATGTTCACCTGGCCCCACCAAATGTCTTGCTCGCTGGCTGAATCGCGCACCACCCGCTTGTCTCTGGGCGACCGCCCGGTTTTATCACCCGAATAGGCAATCAGCGCCCCCGAATCGGCAATCGATGTGCCCTCTTCATAACGAATCGCCTGCTCATACAACGCCGCGGGCGAAAGATTGCGATGCACCAAGGCACCTTGCAAGCCATAAGCCGACAAATCAAAAACAGCGGGTGAAACATGATCCATCACAAGTCAACCTTTCGAAAAACCTCTCAAAAAAACCAAGCAACCAACACCAACTCTCCATTCCTCATCGACCAGCACAAGCCTGCACCGCCCGAAAACCTTCCCCGACGCTTTTTTAACGGCTTGACGGCTTGACGGGCATTTTACCGTTTCCCACCTGCCTTTCACTCAGTCCCTTCACCCCTTCGCCATCCACGACGCATACGCATCGGACAACAACAACGCCACCACCACCGCCCCCGCCCCGCCTTCAATCGCCAAATGATGCCGCACGTCGTGCAATTGCTGCTCAGCAAAAGCCGCGGTGTCATCCGCTTCTAAAAACGCAGCCAAAGCCCACGGCTGATAGGTCGTGTAGTCGGGCTGCGTGTGCCCCTGATGAAACCGCGCCGCCGCCGCTACACGATCACGCCCCGCCTGCGACCCATGCCGCCGAGTCAACGCATCCCATGCGTGCAACGCGACCAGCTCGCAATAGGTCCAGTGGTCCAGCCCATCGTCCACGTCTTGCACATGCAATGCCCCCTCGCCCGGCGGCAAATGGTCCAACGGAAAAACATCCGCGTCGGGCGATGCATTCAAAATCGCCCACGCCTGCTCGGCCACATCGGCACCCACGACCTCATGCCCCCTCCCCGTCGCCATGGGAACCTCCACGCCCGCACGCTCAAAAATGTGCGACGCCAACTGCCGATACACCCCCCGCGTGTGCCCTCGCCCGTCGGTCACCCGCACCTTGGGATCCACCAGCGCCGCCAATGCTTCATCTGAAACGTCTGGCGCCGTGCCGCCCACAAGCAGCACCCGCGCCGCAGGCAACACTTGGGTCAACCGAAACCACGTTTCTCCCACCCGTGGCCGGTGCCCCGCCGCATCAGGTGTTTTTTCAGCCGCATCCACCGCCCGCATCGCAAGGTCGTGAATCAAATCCGCATAGCGTTTACGATCAACCGTCATGGCCCCGTTGTACCGCGCCACGTTCTTCACCCCCCCCACACCACTCTAAAAAAACGATCCCTCCTATGCCCCACTGGACCCCTTTGGGCCCCGAAGCCGATTTTGCCCAAGGCAGCCAACACTGCCTCAAAGCCGCCGACCACCCCTTGGTCATTATGAACGTCAACGGCACCCTTCACGCCGTGGCCAACGTGTGCCCCCACGCTGGCCTGCCCCTGGGCGAAGGGGAACGCCGCGGACTCACCCTCACCTGCCCCTACCACGGCTACACCTACAGCATCAAAGATGGCCGCGACCTCGACGACCCCGAGTTTGGCCAGCCCCTCAAAACCTACCCCGTGCGCATTGAAAATGGCATGGTGGAGGTGGGGGTGGGTTAGATAGGCATTAGGCATTAGGCACGAGGCAATAGGAAAGACGGCAACCGTTCACGTCTTCACGGGGATGACTGGAAATAGCAATCATGCAAGCCACCTCTTGTAACGGCTACTCGCTAATTGCTAACTGCTATTCCCCTTCTACTTTTTCGCCTATTGTTTTCACTTGGCCTCCAGCTCCCCTTACACACTTGTCCTTTTAAAAATCCTGCGAACCGCGCCATGCCCACCATCCTTCCTGACATTCTTGCCCACCTCGACGCCCAGCAAGACCACGCCATTGATCGCGTCAAACAATTGCTTGCCATTCCCAGCGTCAGCACCGACCCCGCCTTTAAGCCCGAGGTCGATCGCGCCGCAGCGTGGGTAAGTGACTACTGCAAACAACTGGGCCTCACGGTTGAAACCCACACGCCCAATGGTGGCCACCCCATTGTGCTTGCCAAAACCACCGACGCACTCGTGGCCCCCGACGCATCCAAGCGCATTTTGTTTTATGGCCACTACGACGTGCAGCCCCCCGACCCGCTCGACGGCTGGACCACCGCCCCTTTTGAACCCACCGTCCGTGACGGCAAGCTCTACGCCCGCGGTGCCTCCGACGACAAGGGCCAAATCATGTGCTTCCTCGAAGCACTCAAAGCCTACGTTGACACCCGCACCCCACTGCCCTGCCACGTCACCGTCATGATCGAAGGCGAAGAAGAATGCGGCAGCATCAGTCTGCCTGCTTTTCTTGAAAAAGACGCCCACCGCCTTGAAGCCGGCACCCCCGACGACACCGTTTGTGTGGTGAGCGACACCTGCATGTGGGACGCCAACACCCCCGCCATCACCTACGCCCTGCGTGGACTGGTTTACTTCGATGTCAAACTTCATGGCCCTTCACGCGACTTGCATTCGGGTGTCTACGGCGGCAGCTTGGCCAACCCTTGCACGCAACTCACCCGCGTGCTGGGCAAACTGCTTGACGACGACAACAAAATCACCATCCCGCATTTTTACGACGACGTGGCGCCACTCACCGACGACGTGCGTCAAGAGTTTGAAGCACTTCCTTTCGACGAAAACGACTTCACTGCCGACGTGGGCGCCACGCCTTTTGGTGAAGCTCATTTTGACACCCTGCAACGCCGCTGGGTACGCCCCGCCTGCGATATCAACGGCCTTTACGGCGGCTACATGGGCGAAGGCGCCAAAACCGTCATTCCCACCTTCGCCGGCGCCAAAGTGAGCTTCCGCATTCCCGCCAACATGAGCCCCGAAAAAGTCGCCCAACAATTCACCCAGTGGATTCAAAGCCACGACGTGGGCGGCTGCCGCTGGGAACTCACCAACCACGGCGAAGCCTGGCCCGTGGCCGTGGCCAACGACAGCCCATGGCTTGCCGCCGCCTCGCGCGCCTTAGAAATCACCGCAGGCAAAAAGCCCGCCTTGGTACGCGACGGCGCCACCATTCCCGTCATCGCCGATTTCAAAAGCAAACTGGGCATCGACACCCTGCTCATCGGCTTTGGCCTCAACGCCGACAACATCCACAGCCCCGACGAACACTTCGCCCTAAACCGCTTCCACCTGGGATGCCGCACCCACGCCGCACTTTTGGCCGAAGTGGGAAGCATGTAAGACGGAGGCGGCTTTGCCTCCGGGTGTGGGGTGTGAGGGTTAGGCTCACTTCTGAATTGCCTTTTCACTCAGCCCCTTTGCCCCTCAG
>JAZGFZ010000226.1:0-2869 GCA_036480015.1 Algisphaera sp.
ACACCCACGGCAAATCCACAAGGCCCACCAACACCACTGGGTTTTTGGCCGCCGTGCCCAACGCACTCCGCCCCGCAGCCGCGCTGGCCACGGCCGACGCCCAATCGTCTCGTCCGCCACGCGCCGCGTCATACAGTGCCTCCAACGCCGCCAACGCCGTCCAGCGCGGTTCGCTCATTCCCAAATCAAGCGCCCGTTCTTCTGTCACGCGCACCACATCGGCCATGCGCAACCGCCCCAATGCCAATTCATCGCGCAGGCGTTCAAATTGCTTGGCCAAGGCCAACCACCCCGGCCAATCATCGCGGTCAGGTGCATGCGGCACCACCGCCGACAACACCGCCGGGTCGGCATCGCGCAAACTTGCCGCACGCAACCACCACGCAGTCAGTGCATCCAAAGGTGCGGCGTCACCAGAGCCTTGCCCCGCCATCAACCGCTCGGGCAAGCCCGCCAACGTCGTCACCCCCGGCGGTGTCCACGCCCGCCCGGCCAAGCGCTCCGCCAACAACTCCACCAACCGCCGCCCGGCCCGAGCGGCCGGCACCACCACCGTGATCGCCTCCAAACGCTCGCCGTAAGCATCAACCAACCAATCCACTGCACGGTGAAGAACGGGCGTGTCCCAACCAAGGGCGTGAAGTGTGGGAGAAGGTGGCGGCATAGGGTGTGGGGGTTGGGGGTTGGGGTGTTCTTCTGATTTGCCTTTTCACTCAGCCCTTAGCCCCTCAAGCCCCTTCAGCGCTTGGGTATGGGGGTGTGAGCCATGGGCTTTAGGGTATGGGATTTGGGCTCACTTCTGAATCGCCTTTTCACTCAGCACCTTTGCCCCTTTCCCCCTCAGCCCCTTCAACGCCGCAACCCATTAAACTTCAACCATGAGCAGCATTGACGATCGTATTGCACAGTGGGAAAAAATGGCCGAACAGGCCCCCGACGACATGGCCTTTTTCAGCTTGGGCAACGCCTATAAAGAGGCTGAACGCTACGCCCAGGCCGCCAAAGCCTATGGCCAAGCCATTGGTCTAAATCAAGGCATGAGCCGCGCCTATCAATTTTTGGGCGAATGCCTCATTAAAGACAACCGCGAGCAAGAATCCATCCCCCTACTCACCAAGGGCTACAAAATTGCCGCCGAACGCGGCGACATGATGCCCCAGCGCAGCATTGGCGAAATGCTTAAACGCCTTGACGTTGAACTGCCCGAAGTGGAAGACGCCGCCGCCAAAAAAGCCGAGGTTGAATCCACAGGCAACATGGTGCTCGACCGCCGTGCGGGCCAACCTCAACCCCGCCTTGCCGACCCGCCCATGCGCGGCCCCATGGGCCAATTCATCTACGACCACTACGGCCAAATCACCTGGAATCAGTGGATCGGCCAAGGCACCAAAGTCATCAACGAAATGCGCCTCGATTTCAGCAACGTCGCCCACCAAGACCTCTACGAGCAGCACATGCTCGAATGGCTGCAAATCACCCAAGACGACATCGACGCCTACACCAAGGAAACGACCGACGACAAGGCCGAGTAACGCAAGTAAGAACGGAAGAAAAACCGCAAACGGTTATCCCCCCGCGCCGTCGTTATTCCCGCGAAGGCGGGAACTCAAATTTGCAAGCGAAAAAGCTAAGAAATCATCAGGTTTCATCTCCTGCCTTTCTTGGCGTCTTGGCGTCTTGGCGTAAAGATTCTCCACGATGCCCCCTCGCTCAAAACGGTGAACAGTTACGACGCTTCAAGGCAAACACTTCAAAACAAATATCCCACGTCGTCCAAGAGCCCTATTCATCCTCATCTTCATCCTCATCCTCATCCACCGTTAAATCTTCGCCCTCTGGCCCCCGGGCATCCTGCGCTCGTGACACTCCGCAAAACCCTGTCACAGGATCAAACACCAACACCAACCGGCCACTTGCCAGCCCTCGGCGCAAACTTTGCACCTTGGTGCCTGCGTCAGACAGCTCGGTGCCGTCGCGCGTGACCACTTCTTGCAGCACCCCGTCAAGTGCATCGTCTGAAAGTTGGTCGTGTGGAACAATCATGGGTCAAGGGTAAGGGAAATGGCGAAAGATCATGAATGCTCCCGCCAAACCTGTACGCTAAACCGTGCATGAACATCCTCCCGGCCAATCTTCGATTCGACCCCCACGGCAACGCCCACTGCGACACGCACGGCGATATTTATTTCAACCCCGGCAAAGCTCAAGCCAAAGCCCGAGAGTTGTTTCATGCCGCCGTTGATTTTGATCGCCGTTTGGCCCAATCATCCAACGGCAACATCACCGTGGGCGAGCTTGGCTTTGGCCTGGGCATGAACTTTCTCACCACATGGGACATTGCGTCGCAAGCGGGCGTACACCTGCACTACGTGGCCATCGAAGGATTCCCTCTTGGTGCCGATCAACTCAAACAAGCCCATGACAGCGCGGGACTTGATAGCGAACGCGCCCAAGCCCTTCGCGCCGCATGGCCTGGCCCTGTGGCAGGGGTTCACCGCGTGAACCTTCCGGGCGCCACCCTCACCCTGCACCAAGGCGATGTGGTCGATGCGATGGCTTCCATCGACATGCGTACCCAAGCCGACGTGTGGTTTCTCGATGGTTTTGACCCGGCCCGCAACCCGGCCATGTGGAGCCCCGAGGTGCTTGCCGCCGTGTACGAGCACACCTCCCCCGGCGGCGCGGCGGGCACCTTTAGTGCGGCAGGCGCCGTTCGAAAAGCCCTTGCCCACGCAGGTTTTGAGGTTCAAAAAATCCCCGGCGGCTCACTCAAACGTCACATCACCCAAGCCACCAAACCCGTATCGCCTCTCTCCCGGGCCAAACCTTTTTGTGGCCATGCCGCCATCCTCGGCGCCGGATGGGCCGG
>JAZGFZ010000227.1:0-2373 GCA_036480015.1 Algisphaera sp.
ACGTTTCACGCCGATCTTCCACACGCTTTTGATAGTCTTCACGCCAAATGCGAGCGTATCGAATCAGGTCGTGGCGCTCGGTGTCGATTTGGTATCGCCGGGCAAGCACATACAGCACCATGGTGACGCCCAAAAAGGCGAAACCCGCAAGGGTGAGCATTTTGAAGGAAAGGGGAGTAAGCACAACGGGGGCTATCGGCCCGGGGGGGGATGGAGGGCGACGGGGGTATTGCGAGCGAAAGGTTATCGGGACTGCATGCGAGGTTTGGTTGTTTCAAGGAGACGCCTGTTGCTCTAAATTGGTAGCCGTTCCCCGCTTTGAGCGAGGAGGCATCACGGAGAAGCTTTACGCCAAGACGCAGAGACGCCAAGGCGCCAAGAAAGGCAGGAAATGAAACCTGGTGATTTCTTGGATTTTTCGTCTTCCTTGGCGTCTGAAAAGGAGAGATGCGGCAAAAGCAAACGCATCTATTGCGTCGCTCATGCTTCGCGACGGCCCTGCGTCTTGGCGTAAAATCTCTTGCCAGAGACAACTTGCCCGTCGCGTGCCAACGCAAACATTCTCCTGAAACTTGTGAACGGTTGCTAAACTTGCGGGGCATGCACACATTGAGCTTATGGTTAAGAAGGTGGATGAGGCGACGTCGAATCGTCGGGGCTGTTTTTTTGCTGTTTGTTGTGTTTGGAGCTGAGGCCGCACTGGCCCAGCAAGATGCGGTGCGCATGCGGGTGGAACCTGGTGCTTTGGGGCTTGATGGCGTGGTTCGACCCGGATCGTGGGCGGGGCTGCGACTTGTGTTGGATCATTTGGGCGCGGATGACCGTGCTGTGATTTTGCGATGGTCGCTGAGCGATGAAGATGGCGACCGGGTGGTGTCGGAACGCGAGGCCACCTTGGCACGGCAGCGCGATGGCCAGGTGGTGTGGCTGTATGCGGCCTTGCCTGCGATGCTAGCCCCAAACGTTCGTTTTACGATGCGTTGTGTCGATGCTCAAACAAAAAAAGTTCTTACTTCGACGGTGTTTTCGCCCGATCGCGATCGGCTGGCCCGGCCCGACGACACGGTGCTGGCGGTGACCAGTGGGGCAAATCTGGGGCTTTCTGATTATCAACGTCATGAAACGACGCATGCGCCGTTGAAGATTGTGCGGGGGCTTTCATTAAGCACTTTGCCTGATCGCTGGATGGGGCTTCAGATGCTTTCAACGTTGGTGTGGACCCAAGATTTGGGGGGAGACCCCGCCGACCCGCAACAAGTGGGCGACGCGGCACTTGAAGCACTGCGTGAGTGGTGTTTTCGCGGTGGGCATTTGGTGGTGGTGTTGCCTGCGGTGAACCCCACGTGGTTTAGCTCGCCGCTTGCGGATTTATTGCCTGTGAAAAAATCCGCAACACGGCGTGTAGACACCGATCGCTGGGGTGAGCCCGAGTGGATGGGAAGTTTGCGGCCTGCCGAACCGGAAACGGTAAGCCAAACGGTGTTTCGTGTGGATGATGCCGACACTGGCCCCGATGCTCCCACGGTGTTGTTGCGTGATGCAGAAGGCCGCCCCGTGGTGGTGGCCAAACGCTACGGTTTTGGCCGGGTAACGTTGGTGGGCTTGGATTTAACCCAGTCGCCTGTGCAACGTGCAGGCATGCCGCGTGGCGAACGCCGATTGTGGAGCCGGGTGTTTCACTGGACGGCACCGGTGTACACCGAGGCTTATGTTAAAGACCAAGAAAAGGACCAAGCGTTTGTGCCTGCACGACGGTTGAGGCGGCAAAACTTGGCGGCCTTTATTGGCGACCAAATCGCAATGAGCAGCACGGTGGGCATGCTGTTGTTGGGGGCGGTGGTGCTGTTCGGGCTTTATTGGCTGGGCGCAGGTTGTTTGCTTCAACCTTTGCTTAAGCTTCGTGGGTGGGAACGCTTGACCTGGCCTGTGTTTTTTGGAGTGGTGTTAACCATGGCCATGGCCACTTGGACAGTGGCGGTGTTGTTGCGTCCCCATGAAGCGTCGCTTCGGCACGTGACGGTGCTGGACGTGGATGGGCGCACGGGAATAAGCCGGGCCAGAAGTTTTACCTCGGTGTTTTTGCCTGATTTCGGCACAACGACGTTGGCCATTACAAACGCTTCTGTGGCGGCATTGCCCGGTGGAGCGCACAATTTGATCGCCAGTCCTGGCCTTTCGGGCGATCGTCGCGCACGGGGATTTATTGAGCCGCGGTCGTATGTTATGAATGCCGCCGATCCCCATGCGGCGGCACTGCCTTCGCGGTCCACCACCAAACAATTGGTGCTGGATTATGTGGGGCCCACGGCAGGTCATTTGGCAGGTTTGGCTTATCCCTTTGAAATGGTTGCTCGTACAGACATAACCTCTGAC
>JAZGFZ010000228.1:0-20874 GCA_036480015.1 Algisphaera sp.
GGCTGGAAGGAATACGAGATGGAAGTGATGCGTGACAAAGATGACAACGCCGTCATTATTTGCGCCATCGAAAACTTCGACGCCATGGGCGTGCACACGGGCGACTCGATCACCGTGGCCCCGGCGCAAACCCTCACCGACAAGGAATACCAGCGCATGCGCGACGCATCGCTGGCCATTTTGCGGGCGGTGGGTGTTGAAACCGGCGGGTCCAATTGTCAGTTCGCCATCAATCCTGCGGATGGCGAGATGGTGGTGGTTGAAATGAACCCCCGTGTGTCGCGGTCATCGGCATTGGCCAGTAAAGCCACTGGGTTTCCCATCGCCAAAATTGCAGCCAAGCTGGCGGTGGGCTACACGCTGTGGGAGCTTCCCAATGACATCACGGGCCAAACCGTGGCCTGCTTTGAGCCCAGCATTGATTATGTGGTCACCAAAATTCCACGGTGGACATTCGAGAAATTTCCTGAAGCCGATGAAACCCTCACCACGCAAATGAAAAGTGTGGGTGAGGCCATGAGCATTGGCCGGACATTTAAAGAATCGCTTCAAAAAGGGATTCGCTCGATGGAGGTCAAGCGATTTGGTTTTGGGTTAGATCAAAACGACAAATGGCTGGCCGCAAAGCGCGGAGAAAAAAACGTTGACGGGTCCGAAATTGCGTTTCCCATCGACAAAGACATGCTGGTTCGCAAACTCACCGTGCCCAGTCAAGGACGATGGTTTTATATTCGCTACGCCTTCAAAATGGGCTGGACACTTGAGCAGGTGAACAACGCCACCCAAGTGGATCCATGGTTTTTGGATCAGCTAAAACAATTGGTTGATTTTGAAGACACGCTGTGCGAATACAAAAAACTTGAAGACGTGCCGCGTGACGTGTTGTTTGAAGCGAAAAAACAAGGCTATAGCGATCCGCAATTGGCCAACTTGTATTTGGGGACCATTAACACCGACACCATCATGGCCGTGCGGACACACCGCAAATCGCTTGGCGTCGAGCCGGTTTACAAACTGGTGGACACTTGTGCGGCTGAGTTTGAAGCCGTCACGCCCTATTACTACTCCACCTACGAAGCGCCTTTTCAAACGGGTGGCGAATCAAACTCTTCTGCAATGACCGCAGAAGATGAAATTCGTGTGAGCGACAAAAAGAAAGTCGTGATTTTGGGGGGCGGGCCCAACCGCATTGGCCAAGGCATTGAGTTTGACTATTGCTGTGTGCAAGCGGCTTTTGCCGCCCAAGAATTGGGCTTTGAAGCGGTGATGGTCAACAGCAATCCTGAAACCGTCAGCACCGACTACGACACATCCGACCTGTTGTTTTTTGAGCCGCTTACGATGGAAGATGTGCTTAACATCTGCGAGCGACTCAATGGCAAGCCGTTTGGTGAAGAAGGCGGACTCCTTCATGGTGTTATTGTGCAATACGGCGGGCAAACGCCACTGAACCTGGCCGCAGGATTGGAAGCTGCGGGCGTTCCCATCATTGGCACCAGTGTTGCAAGTATCGACTTGGCCGAAGATCGCGAGCTTTTCGCCAAGCTTTGCGATGAGTTAAATGTCAGGCAGCCCGACAACGGCATTGCCCATGATGTCGAACAAGCGGTCACCATAGCCAATCGCATTGGCTATCCCGTGTTGGTGCGGCCCAGCTTTGTGTTGGGGGGGCGTGCGATGGAAACAGTCTTTGATGATGCGCAATTGCGACATTACATGGCCATTGCCATTGGCGCAAGCGATTTGGCTGGCCAACCCATTTTGGTGGATAAGTTTTTGGACGAAGCCACCGAATGCGACATTGATGTGATTGCCGATTTCGGAGATCCGAATGAGCCGCAGGCGCTGGTCTGCGGCGTGCTTGAGCATATTGAAGAAGCGGGCATTCACTCGGGGGACTCGGCTTGCACCATTCCGGCTTATTCACTCAAGCCTGCGATTGTTGAAGAGCTTAAAGTTCTTTCACGCAAGATGGCCAAGGCCCTTAGCGTGCGCGGGCTCATGAATGTGCAGTGGGCGATCAAGGGCGATCAAATTTATGTGATTGAAGTGAATCCCCGGGCGTCGCGTACGGTGCCATTTGTGGGCAAAGCCACCGGAATCAGCTGGGCTCGACTCGCAGCCAAGGTGATGATGGGTAAGCAACTTAAAGAATTGGGGGTGACCCAAGAGGTTACGCCTGCACACACGTCGGTTAAAGAATCGGTCTTTCCCTTTGGGAAATTTCCGGGGGTGGATGTGATTTTAGGCCCTGAAATGCGATCCACCGGTGAGTGCATGGGGGCCGACCCTGATTTTGCCGTGGCCTTTGCCAAGGCCCAAATGAGTGCCAGTGCGCCTTTGCCATTGGAAGGCAAAATCTTTTTGTCGGTGCGTGCAAGCGACCGGCCTGCCGTGCCTGAAATTGCCAAAGGGCTTTTGGAACAAGGTTTTGAGGTGATTACCACCCGTGGAACCCACCGGTACTTAGAAGAGCAAGGAATCGAAACCACGGTGATTCGCAAGATCCAAGAGGGCGGGCGTCCCAACGCATTGGACCTTATTAAGAATGGCGAGTTGGTGCTAATCATCAACACGCCCACCCGCAAAGGGGCGGGCACCGACGAAGGCAAGATTCGCGCCGCAGCCATTCGCAACGGCGTCACGATGATTACCACCATGACCGCCGCCAAAGTGGCGGTGCAAGCCATCGCCGCCGTTCGGGCAGGGGGCTGGGGCGTTACGTCACTTCAAGAATATGGCGTGGCCAAGGCTGACCCCTCGCCATTGGTTTGACGCCGCGGGTTTAACGCTGCGAGCAACCGTAACCGTTCACGGTTTTTGTTCGAGGATGTATTGCGAAGGAGCTTTACGCCAAGACGCAGAGACGCCAAGACGCCAAGAAAGACAGGGAATACGCCTGGCGGCTTCTTAGTCTTTTCGCTCAGCCTCCGATTTATCCAAACGCCTTTGCTTGAAGAAACGGCTGTAAGGCGTTGCGATTGTCTTACGTGTCACTTCAAAAAGAGCCTCTCCACCTGACACTGAATATCGCACGCATGCCAAAGAGCAAAAGTGTTCTTGTTGGCGTCTTGGCGTCTCTGCGTCTTGGCGTAAAGTATCTTGCCCGAGATGACTTGCCCATTGCGTGCCAATGGCTTTGGCTTGCTGAAATTAAAAAACGCCGCGACCAAGGTCGCGGCGTTTTTGATTTACAGGGCTCGCAGGTGTGCAAGCGTAGGCATTGTTTTAGGGCACAGGATACGGGCTCAAACGCGATGTTTTGTCGAGCAAAAGAACGCGGTCCAAGTCGTCCCAGATCATGCGGGTGTTGTTGTCAATCACTCGGGCATGAAGGTTTTGGTCTTGTTCGAGGGATCGCGAATAGCTGTGCAGCTCGGGGGTGAGGTTGCCGCGGGTTGCATTGCAGCCCACCAACATGGCGCCAGCCAGCAAAGTCACGGCCAAGGTTGAACAAAGTTTGCGGGCCATGGAGGGTCCTTTCGGGGGAGGCTTGGAAAGCGTGCTGAGTTATTCAGCTGAACTCGATTGTCGGTGGCCAGCGGGGGCATGTCAATGCTGCGGATTTAAAGCGTTGTCCTTATCGGGCGTTATTGCAGTTTTCGACAATCGAATGGTCAGGCCCGTTCCGGCGGGTGGCAAGGGTGGCCAGCCTTCTGGGGCGGGATTCAATTTCCAGAAACCATTGCCACCATCGGCGGGTTGATCGGTGTTGCGGCCCACCAAATCGTCGCCAAAGTTAACCAAAGAGATAAGCGTGCCATTTTCTTCGGCTAAAAAATAGGGGCGTTGGGGCGTTTGAACCATTCGCGACCCAGTGAAAATCCAGCCCGCGTCGCGTAGCGGCTTTCCATGGGCTTGATCGGCCACATACAGCCCCGCCGGAACCGGCCGCTCAGCCACGGCGGGGACGTCGGATTCGTCGGATAGGGTGGCGTCGAAGATGAAAAACACCTCCAACGGGGGGCCGTGTGGCGGGATAAGCGTGACCGTGTCGCCGTCTATTTGAGCGTCGGAAGGAGCCCCCGGCTCTAAGCCCAGTAAAAGCAACGCCGCGTGAATATGCTCGGCTTGAGCCTCTAGGGTGACCACGCTTTCATGTTCGCGGGTGCCAGGGCGGCACGCCAGCAATTCGAGCCAATCGGTTTCTTCGCCAATGACGTGCCCGCGAAGATCAACATGTCCTGCGTCGCGATTTAAAATCACGGCAGGGAAAACCTCGACGGGCTGAGCCTGTGAAAGCCCCGCAATAAAAACAAAAAAGAACAGGGTCAAAACGCGCATGGCCCATGTTACGCTTCTTGTGTGAACGATTCTTCCGATGATTTCGACCCCACAAGCCTTACATGGGCGGCCATGCTTGGGCATTGGGTTGATTTCGCCCGTTCGGCCGTGGCGTTGCCCGCCGATGCCGCAGGCCAAAAGTTGCGGGCCTCGGTGCCTGACCTTATTCAATTGCAAGCAGTGTGGTTTGCCTTGCAACACATGGCCGAGCTGCCCGCCTGCGAACGAACCTTGGGGCTGGACCGCGCCGGGGTGCTGATAGATCAGCATGCGGGCGCTTTGTTGCAACGATTCGCAGGGAATACCATGCCCGAGGGGGCCGCCGAACTCATTGCAGAAGCCCGCAACGCCTTGGCCGCCGCAAGGGGGCTTTCTTGAGGTGCCTTGCAGTGGCCACAAGGCCTAAGTCAAAGTCGCGGGGTCTTGGCTCAATCGTGCGAAGGTGTTAAAAGGCCTTCGAGCAGCTCGTCGAGTTCAATATTTGATGCGTCGCGGATTTGCTGGGCAAGCACGTCGAGCGACGTGATGGTTTCAACATGTCCGTCGGCATAGCCCACCGGCAGGGGTGACCAGTCTTCAACGGGCATGATGTTGGGGTTGCGAAAAATAACAGGGGCGGTGGCAGGATCGACCGAAGGGTCGTTTAACGCGGGGCCGGGGACAAGCACAAAGCTGGTGGTGCCATCCATCCACTGGGCAATGGCTTCGGGAGAGCCGCCCACAAGGTTTGCAGGAAAGGCGTCGGCGTCAAATTCAGAAAGCACCTTGGGGACGTCGGAGGCGAAGCCGGCGGTCACTTCAGACAGCCGTGTGGGCCGAGCATCCTCGTGCTCTTGGGCATACAGGTGAATCATTGCGGTGAGTGATGCAAGGGTCGCAACGTCTGGGTCTTGCCACGCCATATCGGCGTCGATGTCCATACCCTCGTCCCAGTTCATAGCCACGTCATTTCCGTAAACGTAATCATCGCTGTCGTACTGGCTGATTTGGAAGGCCTCCACCGCAGCCCCCAGTCCGCCCATGATCATGGGCAACATGGCGGCGGGGCTTGCACCTTGCGATGCCAGCAGCATGGCTCCGGGAAACGGGGTGCTGCCTTGCGATTGATACCCGGTGTCATCCATCCAACTCACACTGGAGACTGGTGCAAGGTGTGGCTCGAATCGGCGAAAGGGTGGAAGCACTGCGGGGAAAGACTCGCCCGAAGCCATGGCCCCCAAACCTGTGGCAAGGTGTTCCATCATCAAAAAGGTTTGGTAGCTGCCCGGGGCGGTCGCAGGCAGATCAACGTATGACAACCCGGTCATGGAATGATCGCCGGCCACGGTGTGCAGCTTTGCAAAGGCGGGCACGTCAAGAATGGATTGCGTCGCTTGGCGGCGATCCGTCGCCGCAAGAATCGACTGGGGGTAGAGTCCCACATGCAGGCGGCCCTCAAAAACAGACCATGTGGGTGCAATGCCAGGCAAGGCCATGGTGTGCAATTCAACCCCATCACGCTCTAGGGTGTGGATTTGCACGCTGAGGGGACTGTCGTGTGTTTGGGCTGCGATGAGTCCATTGGCGATGTTTTGTGCGGTGGTCAGCGCGGCGGCGAATTGATCAGGCTTGGCAAGGCGCGTGGTCCACAAAAGCCCCAGCCCTGATCGACCGGCAATGGCCGGGTCTTGGAAGATGACGTGGCCCGTGCCCAGTCCTTGAATTAAATCGGCCTCAAAGTCAACGCCCAGCATTTGATTGACATTTGCAACCGCCTCTTCAAATTGGCGGCCTGCTTCAGGGTCTGCTGCATGGACGGCCTCGCGGATCAAGCTAAAAAATTCATTTAAATCAAAACCCATGGCCAGCACCATGGGGGCATCGGTGGGGACGGTTGAAAAGTCGGCGTCTTCGAGTGGCGGTGGATCAAGCAGCATGGCCAAGCCACGCCGTGGAGCAGGCGCTTGGATCGTCAGTTGATTGCCCCACGCTTCGCCGCGAAACCCCTCGGTGAGGGTGAGTGATTCCAAGCCAGCAGGATGAAGCACTTTCAATACGCGGCGAAGTTCAAGCGGGGCATCGGCGCTGTCCATCCACCGTTCGATGTACGCATAAGCCGTTGCAAAATCCACATGCAGTCGCAGTGGATCCTCGCTGGCCATGGCTGCAGGTGCGGGAGAGTGGGTGTCTCCCACGTGCAGGGTGACGCTGTCGGCATCCATCGCAAGTTGAATGGGGACATCGCCCATTTCGCTTAGCCATTGCCGAAGGTCGGTTTCGAGTGCTTGGCGCACCGCAGGATCGGTTGGGCTGAATCGAATGCCTCCGTACGGAATGGCCGGTTGCCCACTGTCGTCTGTTCCTTCAGGCAAAATGCACCACACACGCAGCGGCCCGCGCCATGCGGCGTTCCACACGCGCTCAACAGATTCCAATCCTTCTCGAAGGTCGGGGTTGTCTGCCTGCGCAAGAATCGCCTGTCGCCCCTGCAGCCAAGCGGCCACAAGAGTATCTGGCTCAAGCAAATCCACCACCTTTTTCAGCGTCGAGGGGTTGTAGTCTGCTTCAATTGCATCAACGCCCGCCCAGTCAAATTGAAGATCCGGGCTTTGAGCTTGGGCCTTCAATGGCGTAAGCGTGCAGGCCGCCACAAGCAAGAGAGAAAAAGGTTTTATGATTGAATCCAAAAGTCAAAGGGTTGTTTTAGAGGCAGAGGAAACGGGTAAGAAATCAAAAGCACTTGCTCTCAAAGTCGCCGTGTGGCGGCTTTGAGAGCAAGTGCGTGTAACGCACGCGACGCGTTGCACGGTGTGCCTTGTCTGCGTTAGTGCGGCACTTCTTTAACCGCATTGCGATTCCATGCGGGCACGCGCACAACCACGTTGTCGCCTTCTTTAAGCACGCGACATTGGCAGCTTAAACGGCTGTTGAGCTGCACGCCGGGGGCTTCGTCCACGCGGTCTAGTTCATCGTCTTGGGCTTCGTTAAAAAGACCTTCGCCCTGTTCCAGATAAATGTGGCATGTTGAACAGGCGGTTACCCCGCCACAGGCGTGTTCAATGGCGATGTCGTGATCCAAAGCCAACTCTAAGAGCGATTCGCCCACGGAGGCTTTTAAATCAATTTCGCGCTCGGTTTGGCCCATCGATTCTGGGTCTTCGAGAATAAAACGCACCGGGACCACTTCGGGGCCTAGGTTCTTGTCGTTGGCTTTCATGTGCATGGCAGGGCCTCGCAGGTCTTGGCTGCTCTGTCGGTCGGGGGGGCAAAGGGGGAGAAGAGTAGACGGGCTGTTTGTTTAAGCGTCGGGCACGGTGGTGGGGTCGGGACGGTACAGGCGGGTGTTGAGGGCCCACACTTTTTCGGTGAAGTGTCCGCCCAAGTCGGCGGCGCCTTTTTTGTTGGGGCGGGCTGCGGCCAATGACATGTTCATTTTGGCGTCAAGGTTGTCGAGGTTGCTTATGAAAATAGCCTCAGGGGTGGCGGGTATTTTAAGGGCTCCAAATTCGGGCACGCCGTGGTGGCTCAAAATAATGTGGGTGAGCACCATGCGAATGGCGTTGGGCACCTTCATTGCGCCTTCGCCCAGTTCGGAGTCTTCGCAGGCCAAGCATTTTTGTTCGAAAAGAACGGCTCCGCGACCAATGTGGCCAATCAGTTGGCCGTCTTCGCTGTAGCCAAAGCCTTGAAGCCATGTGAGTTCGTGGCATTTGCCCAAGTCGTGCAAAAACAGGCCCATCAACACAATGTCGCGGTTGAGTTTGGGGTAAAGCGGCAGCAATGCTTCAGCGGCCTTCATGAGCCCCAAGGTGTGTTCGAGCAGCCCGCCCAAATAGGCGTGGTGAAGGGTCATGGCGGCAGGGGCTTGGCAAAAGCGGCCCATCAAGGGGGCGTCTTCAAGGTAGCGATGGGCAATGGACTGCACGGCGGGGTGCGTCAGGCTTCCCAAAAGGTCAGTCACCTCGCCAAACATTTTGTCAATGTCGTTTTCGGTGGCGGGCAAAAGGTCTTTAAGTTCAGAGTCGAGCGGCTCGTGGGGCTTGACTTGATCGGCAATGATTTGCATTTCGCCTTGGTAGGGCTGGGTGTTGCCTTTCATGAACACAAAGCCGTCGGTGGGCAGCTTGGCAAAGTATTCTTCGGTGATCGACCACATGCGGCACGGCGTGCGGCCGGTTTTGTCGGCCACGAGGCATTTCAGAAAGGGCTTACCGTTTTTGGTGGTGCCCAATTGGGCGTTTTGAATGGCAAAAACGCCTTCGACACGCTGGTTGGCTTGCAAGTCACGAATAAAGACGCGATCGGACATTGGGGACTTTCGGGTTTTGGTCGTGGTTTGAAAAGGGTGGGGTAGAGAGGGGATGGTAACCCGCCTCACGTCTCGCGGCATCTCGCTCGTCTACAATGTCTTCATGACCACTTCTGCTGAAGATTTTTTAACCCGCTCGCCCGAACGCCCCGATCCCAACCCCGGCAAGGCGCCCGATGCACTGGCCTATGTGGCTGAAATTGGGCTGCTGCTCAAAGACCGCCACTGCGAAAACATCGTGGCGCTGGATGTACGCGGTATTAGCCCTTTAACACAGGTGGTCATTGTTGCCTCGGGCACCAGTGACCGGCAGATCAAGGCCTTGGCCGACGAGGTGGCCGAAGAAGCCGCCGTTGCGGGCTTCCCTTCGTTTGGGGGCGACAAAGACGGTGCCAGCACTTGGGTGGTGCTCGATTTGGTGGACATCATGGTGCACTTGTTTGAGCCCGCCACACGTGCGCACTATGACTTGGAAAAGTTGTGGGCCGATGCGCCGCGTATTGAATTGCCATCGCGCTAATGCGCCGTCAGGCTTAACGCTTGGCCGCTAAATCCTTTGGGCAAGCGGTGCGCTGGGTTTGCAAGCGGGTTTGGTGGGCTGTCCTTGATTTTCTTTGACGTGGCAGGCGTTAAACCGTGGGGCTTTCATCGGCGTCGGATTTGTCGGTGCTGAGTGCTTTGCGTATTCGGTCGCTTAAGGCCAGTGCGTTTTGTGCTGCGGCGGGGTTTAAATCGCGTAAAACAGGAATCACATCGCGCCGCAGCCGTGCGCGTGTGCGGTCGGTGTCGCGGTTGGTGGCGTCGTCGCGCCAATCTTGTTTAAGCGTTGCAAGCAGGTTTAAGGCTTGGTCGTGGGTGGCTGAAAGCATGGGGCGAATGAGTCGCACGTTGTCGTTAAGCGGGCGTGTCCACGCAATGCCGCGCAGTCCTGTGGGGCCTGTGCCGCGCACCATGGCCATGAGCAATGTTTCCAATTGATCGTCGGCGTGGTGAGCCGTGGCCACGCAGTGGGCGCCCACTGCGGCGGCCAGTGTGGTCAGCGCGGCATACCGTTGATCGCGGGCATTGGCCTCCATGTTGCCTGCCGCATGGCCGGGGGTGATGTCGGCGCGTTGGTAGGCCGCGCCGCATTGTTGAGCCAACGTTTTGACAAAGTCTGCGTCTTGTTCGGCGGCCTCGCCACGCAGGTGATGTTGAACATGGGCCACGGTGAGTCGCAATTCCCATCGCCGCCGCGGGGCCAAAAGATGCAAGGCCCGCAAAAGTGCGGTGGAGTCGGCCCCGCCTGAACAGGCCACCAGCACATGGTCGCCCTCTTGCACTTGGCATCGATCGCGCAGCCCTTGGGCCAGAGCTCGCACCAAAGGGTGGTAATGGGGCGAGTCGGTCGTGGCTGGCGGGGCGGGGGGTGGCATGGGGTTGACTATACGGCCTAGCGGGTGCGGCTTGAGCGTTTGAGCTGGCGGAAAGCCAAGGCTTGTTGGGCAACAATGAGGGCGTCTTCTGCCTTTGCGTAGAATGCCTTCATGGCCGTGCCTTCTTGTAAAAACGATGTGCCCACTCCCACAAAGGTGGTTGAGTTGGTCGTTAATCTCGACGACGTTACCGGCGAGGTGATTGGCGACACCGTGCAGCAATTGCTTGATGCGGGCGCCTTGGACGTGTGGACCACGGCCATTCAAATGAAAAAACAGCGGCCGGGCGTTCAGCTTTCGGTGCTTTCGACGGAGGCCGACGCTTTGGCCACCGCCAAGCGCATGCTTCAACTCACAGGCAGCTTTGGGGTTCGCCATCGTCCGTGGGATCGACTTGTGCTGGACCGCACGCACGGAACCCTTGAAACCTCTTTTGGGCCATTGTCGGTCAAAGTGGGGCGACTTGAGGGAGACATAATCACCACGCAGCCTGAGTTTGAGCCCGCTCGCGCGGCGGCCATGCAAGCGGGCGTTCCTGTTCGCAGTGTGCTGGCGGCGGTTCACGCGGCCCAAGTGAAAAAAGACAAGGAGCCCAAGTTATGAATATTTCGTTGCTTCTCGCGGCAGAAATGTCCAGTGCGGTACGCGAATTTGCCCCGCATGGGCTCTTTATTCTCGGCGTGCTGTTTATCACGGCTTTTTTGGTGATGCGCATTCGCAAGCGTGGTCAACGCAATGCCACGCAGCCCACCGCGCGAGAGCATTTAGACCGTTACAAAAACAAAGAGGCTGTTCGCGGAAACCTTGAAGGCCTCATGGTCGATATCGAAGAACTCGCCCGCCGCTTGGGGGCTCAGCTCGACGCCAAAAGCAGGCAAATTGAAACACTGCTGACCGAGGCCGACGAACGCATCGCGAAGTTGGGAGGCGATGTTCCGGTTTCTTCGGGCCGGGTCGATCGCTTTGAGTCCAGTGGCTTGGGGCAAGATGGCTCGGCTCGGTCGGCCGTGCTGAAGGCGAAGCCCAATGCCCCAGAGCAGCGTTCTGATCCCGATTCGGCTTCGGCCGCCCCGTTTTTGCCGCCCACCATTGCCGTAAAGACTGCCGCGGAGCCCGCCGTGGCCCAACGCGAGGCCAGCCCCGCGCCGTCTGCCGATCCCTTGGTCGGCCAAGTGCATCGTTTGGCCGACGTGGGCAAGTCTGCGTCTGACATTGCCGCCGAACTTGGCGAACACATTGGCAAGGTCGAGTTGATTTTGGCCTTGCGCAAGGCATAAAACGGCCGCGAATGGCCGCGTTTTCTCGAAACCTTGGTAAGTTAAGCCCAAAGATCAGCCCCTCCCCCACGATCAGCTCCCCCACTTATCTCCCCGCCCCTGGAACTTTTTATGCTCGCCGGCGCCTACACCGCACTTGTTACCCCCTTCGCTGATGGTGAGGTTGACCACACCCGCCTTGCGGCCAACATTGAAGCGCAAATTGCAGGCGGCATCGACGGTGTGGTGCCCGTGGGCACCACAGGTGAATCGCCCACGTTGAGCCACGACGAGCACCGCGCCGTGATCGAGAAAACCGTTGAAGTGGTGGGCGGTCGCGTGCAGGTGATTGCAGGCACCGGCAGCAACAGCACCCGCGAGGCGCTGTCGCTCACCGAGCATGCCGCCAAGGCCGGGGTGGATATGGCGCTCATGGTCAATCCTTATTACAACAAGCCCACGCAAGAAGGCCTGTATCGCCACTTCATGACGGTGGCCGATGCCGTGGATTTGCCCATTTGCCTTTACAACATTCCGGGGCGCACCAATGTCACCATGACAGCCGACACCGTGGTGCGTTTGTACAAACACGCCAACATTGTGGCCATCAAAGAAGCCACCGGCAGTCTTGATTTGGCCAGCGAAATCGCAGGCATGTGTGACATTGCCATCATCAGTGGCGACGACTCGCTCACCATTCCCCTAATGAGCATTGGCGGTGTGGGCGTGATTAGCGTGCTGAGCAATTTGCTGCCCGAGCGTGTGAAGGCCTTGGTGGCCGCGGCCGCGTCGGGTGATTTTGCCACCGCCAAGCAATTGCACTTGGATTTGTTTTCGCTCTGCAAAGGGTGCCTTACCTTGGCCACCAATCCCATTCCCATCAAGGCTGCCATGCAAATAGCTGGCAGCGACACCGGCGAGGTGCGTTTGCCGCTTACCGAATTGGATGACGCAGGGCGGGCCAAGCTGGAAACGCTTTTGGCCAGTGTGCTGCCTGCGGCGAAAACAAGTTAAAACCAAGCTAAGGTCGGGCTGGGGCGGGCAGTGCAAAGCATCGCCTGCATCGTAAAAGCAGAGCTTGGGTTGTGGTGGGCCGGCGTTCTTACGAAGCCGCCGCACTTAAAAGCTCGGCCTCGCGCTGTGCTGCACGCGGAAACAGCACGTTGTTTTCTTTGTGAATGTGCCGGTGCATGTCTTGTTCGAAAGACGCCATGGCTTGAAGCATGGCCGTGTAGGTTTTGCAAGCCCCTTGGGGAATGACGAATCCGTTGGTGAGTTCGCTCATCTTGGCCAAGGCTTGGCCTGCGTTGTCGTGTTCATGCTCCATTTGTGTAATGGGGTTGCTGACGCTGCCGCAATCTGAAGCCGCCGCTGTTTTTTGAGCGTCGGCGTCTTGGGCGTCGAGCTGGCGAATGATCGGAAAGAGAATGCGTTCTTCTTTGAGCATGTGTTCAGAGAGTTCTTCGCACAGCGCATCGAACACGGTAAACAATTGGCGCAATGCGGGGTTGTTTTCGCCATGGCGGTCAGCCACACGGGCTGACATTTGATGAATGGCCGGCAAGGCTTGGCGCAGGTAAGCGTGGTGGGTTTGCTCGATGTGGTCGGCCAATTGCGTGAGGGTCATCGCGGCACTGTTGGGTTCGGCGGCAAGGGGCAATGCGGCAGCGGCCTTCAGTGCGGTCACCAAGGTGTCGGCATCCAGCCCTGCTTGCTTGCAGGCTGCGTCAAGGGGTTTTTTGCCGCCGCAGCAATAGTCGATGTTGAGTTGTTCAAAGACCACTGACCATTGCGGGAATTGAGCGATCCATTGGCCAACGGTTGATTGAGAGGTGAGGTTGTTGTTCATGATGAAAGGGCTGGAGGTTCTATAGGAGATATCTAGGTCTTTTATTTGGATACACCATACCCTTTGCGAGAGTTTTTTGAAGGCCTTGAATCAAGAGGCGAAGGGTTGGTTTGGGGTGGCGGGTGCCAGCGGCTGTTTTAAACCTTAGAATGCTCAAGAAGAATGCGGTTTTGAGGGGAAGTCGCAGTTTTGTGGGCCAATGGTGGCCACGGGTCGTACAGACGGCCATGAGACGCAAAAAACGACGCTCCCGCCGCCTTTGTTCTGCCATGGCTTCACGCCCCCCCTCACCTTTGAACCGGCCAACCGACCCGAACGACGCCGACGCGGCCACGCCGTTGCTGTCATCGCTTCGCGGTCCCCACGACTTAAAGCAGCTTCCGGTTGAAAAACTGCCCGAGTTGGCGGCTGAAATGCGTCATGCCATTTGCGAGCAAGTAAGCCAAACCGGCGGGCACTTGGCCCCCAATTTGGGCGTGGTCGAGCTTTCCATTGCCTTGCACTATGTGTTTGATTTTGCCCACGACCGCCTGTTGTTCGACGTGGGTCACCAGTGCTATCCGCACAAATTGCTCACCGGTCGGTTGGGGCTTTTTGGCAAGCTTCGCCAGCGTGGCGGCATGGCGGGCTTTCCTGAGCCCGCCGAAAGTGAATTCGATTTGTTTGCCGTGGGGCACGCGGGCACAGCCATTAGCACCGCCGTGGGCATGGCACGCGGCGACGATTTGGCCGCAGGCGGCGAAGGTCAAAGCGACCGTCGAACCGTGTCGCTCATTGGCGATGCGAGCATCGTGAATGGCCTAGCCCTCGAAGGGCTCAATAACGGCGGCACACTCAAGCGGCAATTTCTCACCGTGCTTAACGACAACGGCATGTCTATTAGTGAGCCGCAAGGCGCCATGGCAGGCTATTTTGATCGCGTGCGGGTAAGCCCAACGTATCACGAGATGAAACGCAGGGGCAAAAAAGCACTCGATCGCTTGCCCGGCGGCGGCATTCTCGAAGAGGTGTATCACCGTGGCAGCGAGATGCTCAAAGCACTCATTAGCGATGGTCACATGTTTGAGCATTTTGGCCATGTGTGCATCGGCCCGGTGGATGGCCATGACATTCAGTCGCTCATCGACACCTTGGCCGAGGTGCGCGACATCAACACGCCGGTGTTGTTGCACGTGAAAACCATCAAAGGCAAAGGCTATGAGTTTGCCGAGGGCGATGCCACGGCCTTTCATTCGCCCGCGCCGTTTGTGCGTGAGGGTTGCCGGGTGGAGATTCCCAGCAAAGGACGTTCGTTCACAGCCGCGTATGCCGATGCCATGGGCGACATCATGGCCCGCGACAAACAGGTGTATGCCGTGACCGCCGCCATGGGGCCAGGCACGGGTGTAGACAAACTCATAGACGCACACCCCGATCGCACCTGCGACACAGGCATTTGCGAATCCCACGCCATGGCGATGTGCGCAGGGCTTGCAAAAACAGGATTCAAACCTTTTTTTGCCGTGTATTCAACGTTTTCGCAACGAGCGCTCGATCAGGCGTTTCAAGAAGCAGCCTTGCAAAACTTGCCCGTTCGCGTGTGCATGGATCGCGCAGGCTATGTGGGCGGCGATGGTGCGGTGCACCATGGATTCATGGACATCAGCCTGTTTCGCACACTGCCAGGTGCCGTGGTGTTGGCCTGTGCCGACGAACCCACCTTGTGCGGTGCGTTGGAATTCATGCGGGGGTACGACGCCGGGCCTAGTTTTGTGCGCTATCCGCGCGACAGCGTGGCAGCCGATCCCGTGGCGTCATCGCAAGAGCCTTTTGTGCTGGGCAAAGCTGCCTTGGCCGTGCCCGCCAAAAGCTCCACGCCCGACTTGGCCATTTGGGCTTACGGCACCACGCTTTACGCAGCCCGTGAATCGCTGGCCGTGTTACGCGAACATGGCCACGACGTGGCGTTATACGACGCACGGTTTGCCAAACCGGTGGACGTGGCCTTGCTCACCACGCTGCTCAATGCAGGCACCGCCGTACTCACCGTGGAAGATCATTTTGCCGCCGGCGGGTTTGGCAGCGCCGTGTTAGAGGCCGCCGCTGAGGCGCATTTAGACACACGGCTGATCGCCCGCCAAGCCATGCCCGAACGTTGGGTGGGCCCAGCAAGCCGCGCCGTGCAATTGGCCGAAGCAGGTTTGGATGCCGCAGGCATTGCCCAAGCCGGGCGGGCCGCGTTGGCCCGACGACGCCAGTCGGCTTCGGCCAATCGCACCGTTAAAACTGAATTTTAAGGGTGCGTCGTCTGGGCAAACCACACGGGCTCCGCCCGCGGCGGGCTGGATCGCGCAGGCGAGCTTAAACGCGTTTTTTCTGGTTTTGGCGCTTCGCATAGGGCCAAAAATTGCGAGTATTTCAATGGCATCACCCCAAACACCCTCGGTCTCGAAATATTTTTCGTGGCGTGCAATGTTGGTTGCAGGGGTGTTTTTTCTTTTGGTGGCGGGGCTTTTGCTCGGCACCGCGCGACTGATTGAAAAACGCTTTGTTGCCAAAAACTTTGGGGTTGTGGAGTCGCAGCTTATTTATCGAAGTGGGCAAATACAGGCCGGGCTCATTGAGCAAACTTTAGAAGAGAAGCGCATTCGCGTGGTGGTGAATCTTCAAGGCGTCGAGCATGACAATGCCGATCAGTTGGCCGAAGCAAAAGCCATCGAAACATTTGAAATAGAGTCGCATCGTTTTCCCATGGCCGGCGATGGTGTGGGCACGGTTGAAAAATACGCCCAAGCCGTGGCCCTGTTGGCCAAGGCTGAAAAAGACCGCGTGCCCACGCTGATTCACTGCGCCGCCGGATCACAACGCACCGGCGGCACCGTAGCCGCATTTCGCCTGTTGGTGCAAGGCGCCACGCCCCAAGCCGCATACGACGAAGCCCTGCGATACGACTGGAACCCCCGCAAAGACACCGCCTGGCCCGTATGGCTCAATCAAAACATGGCCGCCATCGCGCAACGTTTGGTGGAGCTTAAAGCCATCGAAACCGTGCCAAATCCACTGCCCGTGTTTGGGGCGTTGGGCGAGTGAGGGAAGGGTGGTGGATGTCTGTGGGCGTCGACGACAAAGCCCGCGTCTCTAGCCACGGATGGTGATGCCGGTGCGGCCGAGTTCAATGAAGTTGTTGTTCTTAAATGCGTCGAGAATCATCGGCATTGTTTTGTTTAGGATGTCGTGCAAGGCTGCGTTGGTGAGGTTGCCGGTGGAGATAAGAAGCAGGCGTTGGGGATGTCCTTGGAGCAGGTGGGAGTCGGTAAAATCTGCGTCTTTGGTGATGACGATGCAGCCCTGCTCATCGGCAAGTTGGGTGATGGTTTGGTCTGAGGTGCGGTTGCCGTCTTCGAGGTCGAAGGTGTGCATGGCCTGGCCGCCTGCTTTGGCGATCCATTGGGTCATTCGGCGGGGGAGTTGGGCGTCGACGAGAAATTTCATGAGCCGGTGGGGCGAAGTCGCCGGGTGTGGGCGAGGCGAGCGGCCCAAGCGAGGGCCGCGCGGAGGTCATCGGGTTCGAGGTCTTCGTAGTCGGCAAGGATCTCATCGTGGGTCATGCCCGCGCTGAGCAGCTCAAGAAGCATTTCGACAGGGTAGCGGAGGCCGCGAATACAGGGTTTTCCGTGGCAGACATCGGGGGCAAGTGTGATGCGGGAGAGGAGGTCTTGCATAGGCCTGAGTGTAACAGGGCAACAGGGCACTTGAAAAAGCGAGGCCTCATTGAAGGTTGTGTGATAAAAACCTTAGGGACTGACTCCCCACACCCCGCCTCCCCGCACCCTACTTATGCCCCTTGGGGCCGCCGTCTTTCAAATATTTGTCGCGTAGGGCTTGGTCGAGGTCGACGCCGTTGATGTTGGCCAGGGTGCAGAGCCATGCCAAGACGTCGGCGAATTCTCCGGCGGGGTCGTCGTTTCCGCTGGTGTTGCCGCCTTGGCCTTTTGATTTGTGCAGGGCGGTGGCAAGCTCGCCAATTTCTTCCATGAGCCACATGAAGGTGCCTTCGGTGCCGCGTGCGTTGTCGGTGTCGAAGTAGCGCTGGTGAATGTGCTGTTGGAACGCGCGAAAGGTGAGATCTTTTTGGAGGGGTGTGGGCAGGCTCATGGGAGAAAGTGTAGGTGTTTGGATGTGTTGTTAATAGGGGATTTAACCGTCAAGAGGCGCAATCGCTCGCGCTTTTTGACAAGCGAGTTTGCGTTGGCTGGCAAATGGGTAAAACGTCTCTGGCAAGAGATTTTACGCCAAGACGCCAAGATGCCAAGGAAGACGAAAAAGACGATGAGAACACTTTTGCATGTGTGCGAGAACCAAGGCCGCTGTTGCAAAGGGTGGATGCGGTTTTTCTCTCGACACCTTAAAGCGTGTCGCCATCGGTGTTGGGAAGAAAGGCGTCGTTGATGCGACGGGCTTGTAGGGTGGATGCGCAGGTCGCGATCTTCTCTCTCTCTCTCTCTCTCTCTCTACGGCCCGGCCTCGCTTGCGCTCCACGGGTCGATCAAGGTGATCCCGGTGTGGGTGAAGTGCTTGGTGTTTCGGGTGGCAAGCGTGCCATTGTGGGTGGCGGCGATGCTGGCGATCTGGAGGTCTCGCCACTCGATGCCGACCCCCTGCGCCCGAAGCCGGGCGTGGAGTTTGGCTGCGGTGGTGGCGGCGGCGTTATCGAAGTCGAGAACCCGACCCGCCAGGGCTTCACGGAGTACCCGATCGAAAGCTTTGTCGAGGAAGTGCCGCCGCTTGCCGGGGGCCAGGATATTGATTCCGAATCGGATCTCGAACACGCAGATGCTGGTGGTCCAGACCGATGTGGCGGGCTGAGTGTCAAGCCAAGCCAGGACCACGAGGTCGGGTTCGGTCCGCATGAGGGCGGAGATCACGTTGCTGTCTAGGACGATCACTCGTCGAAGTCCATCGGTTCGGGTGCCCCGCCCCGCCATGGCTCGACGTTGAATGTCTCACCGGCCAACTCGTTGGTGCTTGCGAAGATGCGGGCGATCCGAGAGCCGAGCCCCTGGGTGCCGTTCGCGTGATCTTGGACGACGGCGGCGCGGAGGATGTCGCGGACCTCCTCTTCCATGCTGCGGCCGTGGGTTTGGGCTCGGTCGCGGAGCTTGTCGCGGACGTCGTCTTCGAGGTTACGGACGATGAGCTGGGCCATGGGCGTTTTCTTTCAAGAATCAGATGAGTGATATCATGATATCGTATCTATCGGCCATTGTCAACGGACGCATGAACGGCCACCCATAGAGTCGCTGGTGGGTCATCTGGGGGGCATCGGGGAACGGTGGGCTGGCGGACAATAATGGGGGGGCTGTTCGCGGTTTTGCATCAAAATGCGGCGAAGGTGATGGCGCGTTGCTTTCGCTAGGCCTTTTAACTCAGCCCCTTTGTTTTAGAAAGCGCTTAAACAAAGGGGGCAAAAGCAAGGTGAGCAGTGCGGCGGCGCTGGCGTGGTGCCACCATGGGGTGGTGTGTTGGTGGGCGTGCAGTGCGGCGATGGGCAGTTGCAGGGTTTCAATGGTGAAGGCGGCGTCGAGCGCAAGTCCTGCGCCCACGGCCACAAGCACGACGCTAAGTAAATAGGTGATGCCGGTGCGGGCGCCCATGAGTTTCCATGTGACGGCCATGGTGGCGGCGTTGGTGGCTGGCCCTGCGATTAAAAAAGCCAGTGCGGCGCCCGGCGAAGCGCCTGCGGCGATGAGCCCCAAGGCCACGGGAATGGAGCCGGTGGCGCACAGATAAAGTGGGGCGCCAACCGCCACGGCGGCGAGCATGGAAAGCACGCCGCCGCCAAGGTAGGGCGTGAGTGCGTCGGGCGGCACCAAGGCCATGAGCAGAGCGGCTAGGGCCACGCCAATAAGCAGCGATCCGGCAAGGTCGGCGGGTAAATCGACCAGTGCAAAGCGTGCGGCGCGTGTGAATTTGTTTTTAGCAGGCGGCGTTTTTTTTGTCGAACAACACGAAGGGACGGCGGGTTGGGTGGAGCAGCAGGGCTTGGGTTGAGATTGAGCGGGCGGTGGCGTTTGCGATGGGGTTGAGCAGCACGAGGTGGTTGCGGAAGCTGCGGCGGATTCTGCAAGGGGCGTGTTGGGCCGCGCTCCGGCAATGAGGTTGACGGCCAGTCCGCCCAGCACGCCATGGACAAAGGCAATGGCGGGCCGCACCAAGGCGAACACCGGGCCCATGAGTGCCCATGTGGCAAAAAAAGCATCCACGCCGGTTTGCGGTGTTGAAAGCAAAAACGATGACGTGGCGCCACGGCTGGCACCTTGGCGGTAAAGCGATCCGGCAAAGGGCAGCACGCCGCATGAACACAGGGGCAAGGGCACGCCAATCACAGCGGCTTTCATCACAGGTCCGGCCCCGCGACCGCCGAGATGACGTTTGACGATTTCTTTGGTGAGCACCACCGATAGGGCGCCCGCGGCGGCAAATCCAAAAAGAAGCCAAGGGGCCATTTCGCCCAAGGTGGACCAAAAGGCAGAGAGGATGTTAAAAACGGTTTGCATGGATGAATAATGGTATCGCGTGAGGTGGGTCTGAGAACGTGTGTGTATTGGTTGGGGATTTTGAGAGAGGGGAGGGTTTTACGCATCGTTGTTTCGTGTGCTGGCGTACCCTTTTGTGATGTCCCACGTTTTGCCAAAACCCACCGCTGCTTCCCGCGATCGTCACGAGCGAGATTTAATTGAACTGACTGCTTTGCCCACAGCGGCGGGGCGAGAAGATCGCGTGGTGGCGTGGGTGCAGCGGTGGGTCAAGCGGCGAAAGGTGGTGGTCACGCGTGATGGCTACGGCAACATGCTTTTGAGCCGCGCAGGGGCAAAGCCCACCAAGCGGCCTTTGGTTTTTACGGCGCATTTGGATCACCCGGCTTTTGTCGTCACAGAAGTTGATGGAAAAACACTCACGGCGGAGTTTCGCGGGGGTGTGCAAGACGCGTATTTTGTGGGCACCAAGGTGCGGTGGTGGCCTGGTGATGGCGAAGCGAAACGCAACCGCAAAAAGGGGATGCCGGGCCGCGTGACGGCGCTTCGGCCAGCCGATCCAAACGTGCCGGGCAGTTACAAAACCGCCACGTTAACGTTTGCCCGTGCCCCCAAGGCCGCAGTGGGCGATGTGGTGACGTGGGATGTGGGCGGCGCAGTGATTCGTGGCGGCAAGCTTCACGCGCCAGCGTGCGACGACTTGGCGGGATTGGCGGCGGGGCTTGCGGCATTTGGAGAATTGCTGAAGCAACGTGGTTTTGTGGCCGACGTTCGCTTTCTTTGCACACGCGCCGAAGAAGTGGGTTTTGTGGGAGCCATTGGCGCTGCGCAATCGGGTTTGTTGCCGCCCGCTTCCCGCATGGTGGTGCTTGAAAATTCTAAGGCGTCAGATCATGCACCGTTGGGTGGCGGCCCGGTGGTGCGTGTAGGTGATTACACCAGCACGTTTAGCCCTCAGTTAACGGCCGCCGTGGCACGGGCCGCGCAAGCGGTGGCCGCAGGTGATTCGGGTTTTCAATGGCAACGCAAACTGATGACGGGCGGCACGTGCGAGGCGTCGGCGTATTTGGTGTTTGGATATGAGGCCACGTGCGTGTGTTTGCCTTTGGGGAATTACCACAACATGAACGAGGATCAAAGAAAGATCGCCCGTGAATACGTTGCAATCGACGATTTTCATGGTTTGGTGCGACTGGTGATGGCCATGGGCCAACGTGCGGCGGAGCCTGAAGCGATTGATCCGTTGCGTCATCGTTTGGACGGCTTG
>JAZGFZ010000229.1:0-7534 GCA_036480015.1 Algisphaera sp.
TAGCAATTAGCAATTAGCATTTAGCAAGACGCAAGCGGTGGGTGGGGTGCGTGTGTGTGTAAGTGGTTTGGTGGGGCGTTTTGGGCAAGAGGTTTTACGCTAAGACGCAGAGGGGCCAAGACGCCAAGGAAGGCAATAAGGCATCTACATTTCTGTCTTCCTTGGCTTCCTCACTCGCCCCCTTGGCGGTTCATTTTTCGTTTTGCATTGTTTTGTCAAGGGTTTAGCATGCGGTAAGGATGGAAGGGGCTGCTTCCACACTCCGCAGGCTAAACCCCTTAAACTGTTTCACGTGTTTAAAACATTGCTTTATCTTGGTCTTCTTCTTGCCCTTGCCACGTCGGCCATGGGGCAGGCGTCTTATGAATTGACTCAAAAGGGGTTTGTGGCGGTGGAGGTGCCCGAACCGGGCACGGCGGAGGCAGATTTGGCCGATGCGCGGCGGATGATTGCTCAGGGGGAATCGAAAAAAGCTGAGAAGGTGTTGTCGCGTTGGATCAAGCAAAACAAGCAGCATCCTTTGTTGGTTGAGGCGCTGCTTTTACGCGGGGACGCGAGGTTGACGGCGGGGTTGTTTTACAAGTCGCTTTATGACTATGAGCAAATCGCGACGTTTTACCCTGCCACCGAGCAATTTAATGTGGCGCTGCGACGTGAGTTTGAGGTGGCCACGCGGTACACCCAAGGGGTGAAACGCAAGCTTTGGGGGCATCGCTGGATGCCTGCGGGTGACGATGGGGCAGAGCTTTTGATTCGTATTCAAGAACGGGTGCCGGGGTCGGCCTTGGGGGAAAAAGCCAGCAAGGCCTTGGCTGAATTTTATTACACCGATGGGCAAATGGATTTGGCGGCCGAAGCCTATGATTTGTTTTTGGTGAATTATCCGCAGAGCGAATTGCGGTCGTTGGCGTTATTACGCGGCATTCAAGCCAGTTTGGCCCGTTTTAAGGGGCCTGAATTTGACGCCACTGGGTTGATTGACGCCCAAGAACGTTTGCGGCAATTTGAGTTGGAGTTTCCGGCGGCGGCCGAGCGTGTTGGGGCGGCGGGGTTGCGCATTCGGGTGCGAGAGTCGTTGGCGCGGCGCGATTTTTCGAGTGCGGCGTGGTATGACCGAACGGGTGAAGGCGTGTCGGCGGCGGTGCTTTACCGTCGGTTGCTCACTGAATATGCCGACACCGAGGCGGCGGCCGATGCGGCGCAGCGTTTGCAAGAAATGGGCGAATCGGTGGTGGCCGCCCAGCCTGTGGCGGCTCCAACCCAGCCAACCCAGAGTGTGAAACCATGAATGTGTTAACACGACGAAAAAGACTTCGCGTTGCAGGCTTAGGCCTTTTGCGTGTGTTGCTCGGGGTGCTTTTGTTAGCCCCGTTAAGCATGTTGGGGTGCAGTGGTTATCACTATGCCCAGGTGTACCCCGAAGGTTTTTCCACGGTGGCGGTGCCAGTGTTTGAGAACCAAACGTTTTATCGTGGCGTGGCGTATGACGTGACCGAGGCGTTGATCAAAGAAATTGAAACCCGAACGCCCTACAAAGTGACCGATGCAGCTCGGGCCGACACGCTGTTGCGTGGTGTGGTGACGGCGGTGGAGCAGCAACCTTTAAGCCGTACGCGTGTGGGGGGGCTTCCCCAAGAGGTTGAAGTTGAGATCACCATTGACTTTGAGTGGGTGGACCAGCGACGGGGCGGAACGCTGGTCAGCCGGCGGGGTTTCACCAGTGTGGGGCGTTATGTGCCCACGCAGCCCATTGGCGAAGACTTTGTTCGTGGGCGGCAAGCGGCGGCCGCTCGCACGGCTCGCGATGTGGTGGCGGAGATGCGGTCGCCTTGGTGAGTTATTGCGGTGGGGGGGGCGCCATTTTTATTAGGCCCCGGTTACAATGACTTCGCGGCCCCAAGTAACGCGGGCTGTGCGGTTGCGTGATGACGCAAATCGACCCTTCATTTAATTTGGCGCGGGCCTCTTGCCCGGCGCCTTCCTTTTCTCGGGTGCTTGGCGCCTGACCTAGATCAATGCCCGACAAAGACAAGCCTTCTAAAGACAACGATGCTGCTCGCGATCAAGACAAGCAAAAAAGCAGCCTAGAATCCACCAAAACCGGAGGGTCTGAAGGCAAGGACTCTAAGGATCCCAAAGGCAAACCGCCAGCGATGTCGCGCGGGTCGTTTGCTTGGATCATGCTGGCGGTGCTGGCCGTGACCATGCTGTTGCTGGTGAACGCAGCCAACAATGGCGCCAAAGAGGTGACATGGGGGCAGTTTTACAAGCATGCCACCGACGGCGATTTTAAAACCGATGAAGCGGTCATTATTAAAAGTGACCGGTTGGTGGGTGAGCTGAAAGAAGAAATCAGTGGTGATGCGGGCCCCACGCGGGTGTACACGCCGGTGAGCGAGCTGAACAAGCCTTATCGCAGCTTCTTGCTTGATCAAGTGCATCAAGACGTGAAAGAGCAGCCTGGCACGAGCGTGCTTCTGCAAATTTTGATTGCTTGGGGCCCGCTTATTTTGCTTGGGTTCTTGATTTACTTTTTTGTGTTTCGCAGCATGCGAGGCGGCGGTGGCCCCGGCGGCATGCTGGGGAATTTTGGCCGCAGCAAACACAAAATGCTTAACAAAGAGCATTCCACGGTGACGCTAGACGATGTGGCAGGCATTACTGAAGCCAAAGACGAAGTGAACGAGGTGATTGAGTTTCTTAAAGACCCGAGTAAATTTCAGCGCCTTGGCGGTCGGGTGCCGCGTGGTGTGTTGTTGATTGGTCGGCCAGGTTGCGGCAAAACACTGTTGGCCAAAGCCGTGGCAGGCGAGGCTGATGTGCCGTTCTTTTCAATCAGCGGTTCTGATTTTGTAGAAATGTTTGTGGGCGTGGGGGCCAGCCGTGTACGCGATTTGTTTAAGCAAGCCAAAGAAAGTGCGCCGTGCATTATCTTTTTGGATGAAATTGATGCCGTGGGGCGACGTCGTGGCAATGGTTTTAGTTCGGGTGGGCACGACGAACGCGAGCAAACGCTTAATGCCATTTTGGTTGAAATGGACGGCTTTGACAGCAGCGACCAAGTGATTGTGATTGCCAGCACCAACCGGGCGGACGTGCTTGACCCGGCGTTGATTCGTCCGGGTCGGTTTGACCGCCAAGTGCATGTGAGTTTGCCTGACATTCAGGGGCGGCTTGAAATTTTGAAGGTTCACGCCCGCAAAATCAAGCTGAACCCGAAGGCTGATTTGGAAAAAGTGGCCCGTGGAACACCCATGTTCTCGGGTGCTGAACTGGCGGCCATTATTAATGAGGCCGCCATTGGCGCCACCATGCTGGGCAAAGATTTTGTCGAAACCGAAGACTTGGAAGAAGCCCGCGACAAAGTGCGTTATGGCCGGTCGCGTAAGAGTCATCGTATTGAAGAAGACGAGCGTCGGGTGATTGCGTATCACGAGGCAGGTCATGCGATTTTGATGTATTTCGAAACGCACAGCGACCCGCTGCACAAGGTGACCATTATTCCGCGTGGCCAAGCTTTGGGCACGGCGTTTATGTTGCCTGAAAAAGACCGGCACTTAATGAGCCGCAATCAAATGTTGGCCCAATTGCGTGTGACGTATGGCGGGCGTATTAGTGAAGACATGTTCTGCGGCGACATCACCAGTGGGGCGGCGATGGACATTCGTCAGGCCACCAGCATTGCCCGGGCCATGGTCACCGAATATGGCATGAGCGAAGCACTGGGTTTTCAGGTGTTTGGGCCCGATGAAAGCAAGCAATCGTTTGAGCAGCCCGACAAGATGTTTAGTGAGGCCACTGCCAAGTTGATTGACAGTGAAGTTAAAAAAATCATTGACGAGACCTATGCCCAAGCAGCGACCATGCTCGAAGAAAAACGAGATGAGCTGGACCGCTTGGCCAAGGGGCTGCTGAAATATGAAACGCTTACCCGCGACGAATGCACCAAGGTGATGGCGGGCGAAATCTTAAAGAAAGCCACCGTGAGCGATTTGCTTGAGGCGGAAAAGAAAAAACGATTGGAAGAGGCTTTGGCTTCGGAGGCGGCTTCGGAGGATGATGCGGAACCCGCTTCGGCGAAAGAGGGCTCGATCAAAGAAAAAAACGCATCCAATGAATCGGGTGAATCGCCATTGGATGAAGGCACGTCCGCGTGAGCGACATCGGCTTGGTGGTTGTGCACGGGGGTGGTTGTTGCGTTTATGCTGGGTGTTGTGAACGATACGCCTTCTGATTCCCCTTCTGACTCGCCTTCTGGGCCGCTCGACTTTGCCACGCCCGATCATGATCGGGCCCGGCGTTGTGGGTGTGGGGAGGTGGTGTATGGCGCGGGTAAAACACCTTCGCAAACCGTGGCGATTGTGCGGGCGCTACGCGAAGGAGGCCAAAGGTGTGTGTTAACCACGCGGGCGTCGAAGGAGCAGGTGGCGGCGCTGCGCGAGGCGTTTGGCGAAAGTGATGTTGACGCCGGGGCATTGGGCGGGGCGGTGATGGTGGGCAAGCCTGAAGTGACTTACTCCACGCCCATTGTGATTGTGGCGGCGGGCACAAGCGATTTGCCGGTGGTTGAAGAGGCTGCGATGACGTGTCGGGCGTTGGGGCATCCGGTGCGATTGATCAATGATGTGGGGGTGGCGGGGCTGCACCGTTTGCTGGATCGCAAGGATCAGTTGAAGGGCAATGCGCTGATTGTGGTGGCCGGTATGGAAGGTGCGCTGCCCAGTGTGGTGGGCGGGCTGGTGGACATTCCTGTGATTGCGGTGCCCACAAGTGTGGGGTACGGCGCGAGTTTTGGTGGGGTGGCGGCGTTGCTAGGCATGCTCAACAGCTGCGCGTCGGGGGTGACGGTGGTGAATATTGACAATGGTTTTGGCGCCGCATACGCCGCGTGTCAAATCAATCGGCGGGTGGAAGAGGCTGAAGTCGGCCGGAGGTGACATCGCTGGCCCTGAGGGGCCCCGGAATAGGGATGTTATTTTAGGACTCTTGCTTGATTCTTAATCACGCGTTTTCGCAAGGGTTTTTAGCGGGCGAATTGTTTGCGTGGGTCGATTGAAGGATCGACGGGGTAGCCGGATCGCTCTAAGAGATTCATGAAGTCGTCGGTGAAGACGAAGTTGTGGTCGGGGAAGGCGAGGCCTTTGCGGTTTTGGTCGATGTGGCTGAACATCAACTCAATGTGGGCGTAGGGCTGGGCGTTGCCGGTTTGGGGGTCGAGAAGTTCGACGGTGCTGGTGATGGCGGCGCCTGAGTCGTCGATGCGGTCGAGAAGGGCGGTGTGGCGCAGGGTGGTGCCGGGGCCGGCGGCGAGGCCGGTGAAGGTGGCTTTTCCGATTTTGGCAAGAAGGACTTTTTCTTTGAAATCACGTGCGTGGCCGACGAGGATGCCGCCGCATTGGGCGGAGCCTTCGATGACTAGGGTGTTGGGCATGAGGGGCATTGGGTGGCGGCCCGCTTGATCGTCGTTGTCAAAGTGGTCGGTTAAAAGTTCTTCGGCTGAAGAAACGTTGCGAATGCCCACGCAGTGTTCGCCACGCTTTAGGTCGGTGATGAGATCGAGGAAAGTCCAGCGCATTTTTATATGAAAGGGGGTTGAGGGGTGAAGCGACCGAGGGGTTACAGGTGGAGCGTGGGAAAGCGACGCGCAGGGGGAAAGCCCCCCCCCCCCGCAGGGGCCTGCTTTCCCTTGGCCCCTTAGCCCTTTGCATCCGCATCGTTTTTAGATGCGAGCTTGCACGAATTTGGAGATGGATTCAACGGTGAAGACGTTGGGGAAGTCTTCGACGTCGCGGCTTTCGGCAAAGGTGTCGAGGTTGGCGTGGGGCAGTCGTTCGGTGAGGGTTTTCATGCCTTCGTCGGTGACTTTGCCGTCTTGAACGAAGGTGGGGTCGTTTAGGACGTTGTCGGGGAAGAGCTCGGCTTGATCGACTTTGATGTCGAATGATTTTTCGAGGCGAAAAACGATGTCGAGGAAGTCGATGGATTCGGCGCCCAAGTCGCCAACAAGGGTGGCTTGGGGGGTGACTTCGTCTTCATCGACGCCTAGGGCGTCTTCAAGCACGGTGCGGACTTTTTCAAATACTTCGTCTTCGGTCATGGTCGGGTGTCTTTCGAGGGTTCCGGCAGGGGTTCCGGTGGCGCCGCCGTTCCGTCGGCGGAAAATAAACGCATTAAAACCGGGGCTTTCACGCGATGGCGTGAGGGGCCTGAGGAGCATGGATTATAGGGCGGTGGCCAAACTTCGCATGAACGGGGGCATGGGGCCGGTGCTTGCGATGTTTAGGACGGATTTTGTACGGGCGAGAGGGAGAAGCGGGCTTGAACGGCAACCTCGCTGTCGACGGTGCCGGTGCCTTGAAAATCAAGTGTGCCGTCGTCGTTGCGTTTGCGGAGGGTGACTTCGACCTGGAGGGTTTGTCCGGGGCGCACCATGGCGGCGTAACGCACATTTCGGGCTTGGGCGAGGACCAATGGGCCGGGGGACTGGGGCCCGTCAACTTTGCGAATGAGCGTTCTGGCGGCTTGGACGAGTGTTTCGAGCATCATGACGCCGGGAAGCACGGGAAAGCCGGGAAAATGGTCGTCGAGGTATTCCTCGGCGGAGGTGACGGCTTTGGTGGCCACAATTCGGGTGTCGTCCTGTTCGAGGACGCGGTCTATTAAGTAGAAGCGCATGGTGGGAATGCTAGTGGTGGGGCGTCAACAGGGCAAATTGAAAAAAGGGTCAGGAGCTTTTTGTTGGAATTGGGGGTGAGTTGGGGGGTGTTTTTTGCTCTGGGGGGTGGAGGGGGCCATCGATGGGGCGCTCGCGGTTATGATTCGTCGGTGAACGATCAGATCTCTCGTGCGTGCGATGCTTTTAAAACGGCTTATGGAACGGTCCCCACTCATGGGGCGATGGCGCCTGGCCGGGTGAATTTAATTGGCGAGCACATTGATTATTGCGATGGTTTTGTGCTGCCGTTGGCGATTGAACGTCAGGCGGTGGTGGTGGGGCGCCGCCGTGATGACACCACGGCCAAGATGCGTTCGACGGCATTGGAGGGGGAGGCTGTTTTTGATGTGGATGATGCGCCGGTGGGTTTGGGGACACCGGATTGGTCGCGTTATTTGCGTGGGGTGGCGGCGTTTAGTTACACGCCCACGGGTTTTGAATTGATGCTGGATTCGAATGTGCCTGCGGGCGGGGGGCTGAGTTCGTCGGCGGCGATTGAGGTGGCGACGGCCACGTTTTTGGAGGCGATTGGTGGGGTTGCGTTTAATCCGGTGAATAAGGCGTTGTTGTGCCAGATGGCGGAGCATCGTTATGGCGGTGCGAAGTGCGGGATCATGGATCAATTTATTTCGGTGATGGGCGAGGCGGGCAATGCGCTGTTGATTGACTGTGTTGATTTTTCGACGCGCAAAGTGCCGCTGGATGCAAAGGCGTTGGCGGTGTTGATTATCAACACGAATTCGCCGCATCAATTGGGTGATGCGTATAACCAGCGGCGGGCGCGTACGGCGGCGGGTTTAAAAGCCACCGGAAAAACAA
>JAZGFZ010000230.1:0-18243 GCA_036480015.1 Algisphaera sp.
GGCAAACCCACCAGCAAGTTGCTTAAGAAAAAGGGTGAAACCCGTGCTACGGGCACGGCCATTACATTTGTGCCCGACCCGACCATTTTTCCTAAAACAGAATTCAACCCCGAAACACTTAAAGCACGCCTAGAAACCGTGAGTTTTTTGCACAAGGGCGTTCGGGTGACCTTTGACGATCAAGTCAACAAGGCCAAGCATGTTTTTAAGCATGACAATGGCATCGCCGACTATTTAGAACAGGTGCAAACCGAGCGCAAGGCAACGCCTATTCATGAAGTGGCGTTCTATCTCGACAAGGCCGACGCGGGCTCTCAAAATGAACGTGTGGAGCTGGTGTTTCGGTGGACTGACAGTACCGACGAACATGTGCGCAGCTATGTCAATGGCATCACCACGTCGATGGGTGGCGCTCACGAAAATGGATTTCGTGCAGGCATCACCAAGGCCATTCGCAATTACATTGACACGCACAAACTCATGCCGCGCGGTGTGAAAATCACCCACGAAGACATTCGTGAAGGGCTTGTGGCCATTTTGAGTATTTTCATTCCCGATCCACAATTCCAAGGCCAAACCAAAGAACGACTTAACAACAGTGAGGTTCAAAGCATTGTGGACAACACCTTGCGAGCCCCTTTGGAGCAATGGCTTAACAGCAATGCCAGCGTGGCCGAGCAAATTGTGGCTCGCATTATTGCAGCCAGTCGGGCCCGCGCCGCCAGTCGAGCAGCCAGCGCCAGCGTGTCTCGTAAAAGTGCCACCAGCCGATTGATGCTGCCAGGCAAGCTGACCGATTGCTCGAGCAAAGACCGAAGCGACAGTGAAATATTTATTGTGGAAGGCGATTCGGCAGGTGGTAGCGCCAAGCAAGGCCGCGATCGAACGAAACAAGCTATTTTGCCCTTGCGCGGCAAGGTGCTCAATACCGAAACGGTGGGGCTTAAAAAAGTCATGGACAACAAAGAGTTGTCAGACCTGATCACCGCTTTGGGCTGCGGCATTGGGCCCGCCTTCAACTTAGACAAATTGCGATACCAGCGTGTGGTGCTTTTGGCCGACGCCGACAGCGATGGCCACCACATCACCACGCTTCTTTTAACATTTTTCTATCGCCACTTGCCCCAAGTGATTGAAGGCGGCCGGCTGTACATTGCCGTGCCGCCACTTTTTCGCGTGGATGTGGGCAAAGAAACCCACTGGGCCGCCACCGAAGAAGACCGCGTTCGCATTTTGAAAGCGGCGGGCGAGCGAGCCAAAGTGGAAGTCACGCGGTTTAAAGGCTTGGGTGAAATGATGCCCAAGACCCTGTGGGAAACCACCTTGGATCCCATGACGCGGCGCATGCTTCGGGTCGAAATCAATGACCACCTCGAAACCGATCGGGTTATGAGCGACCTGATGGGCAAAGACCCCTCTGCTCGCTTTCGCTTCATTATGGAACGAGCGGAAGATGCAGAAGAAGTGGATGTTTAGAGCAACGGGCTGCATAGGGTGCCTGTCCGATTGGCCTTGCCCCTGAGAACGTGTACGAGAACCCTGTCTGGCTTCGCCCGTCCGGCGCGAACCGGCTTGAGCTGCGTCGGTCTGCATCGCCGGCCCGCAGTGGGGACCGCCTCCTTGTCATCCGGCCCGCTTGGATCGTGCTCGGGCCGACGACAGACTTCTCATACACGTTCTTAAATGAAAACCGGCCGTGCAACGTAAGCGTTGCACGGCCGGTTTTTTTACAGTTTTATATTCTGTGTTTACTGAGCCATCGCGCCCTGCTCTAGGCGGGTGAGTAGGCTTAAGGCGCGGGTGTCGTCGGGGCTGCGTCGCAGGGCTTCGCGGTAGGCTTCTGCGGCGGCGGCCAAACGGTCATTCTTTTGCAGGGCAATGCCGCGAAGAATAACGGGTGTTGGGTTGGCGGGAGCAGCCTTGGCGGCGGCGTCAAACATTTGAAGTGCTTCGTGTGTTCGCTCGCGTTTTTGCCACACCAAACCGGCCAGCAAATAACCTTCATGTCGCTTGGGGGCAAGGTTGATCGTGCGGTTGGCGGCAATGAGTGCCCCGCCAAGGTCTTCGATTTTCCAGCACACTTCGCCCAAACGAATCCAATCGTTCACGTCGCCGGGGTTGCGGCGGGTGAGGTTGAGATACACGGTGCGGGCTTCGTTTTCGCGGCCGTTTTCAGCTTCAGCCTTGGCCAAAGCTCGCCACAGGTCGTTGCGATGGGCGTAATCATCGCGGGCGGTGAGTTCACGTAAGGAGAGAACTGCTTCAGGCCAATCTTGAGAAGCCACTTGAGCGAAGGCCAGCTCTTCCTTCACCCGCATATTTTCAGGGTCCAGTAGCACGGCTTCACGAAAGTTTTCGACCGCTTGGGCGTACTTGCCTTCCATCACATGAATGTGGCCAAGCATGGCACGGCATCCCGCGTTTTGATCGAAGTGCACCTTCTTTGCTTCAAGCAAGGCCACGGCTTCATCGGTGCGATCAAGGGTCACAAGGGTTTCGGCAACGGCCAAAATGCGTCCGGGATGTTCCGAGTCCAGCTTGGCGGCGGCTTGATAATCTGCCAAGGCGTCTTCGTTTTTTTGCCAGCGTTGGAACACCACGGCCCGGAAATAGTGGGCGTCGGCGAGTGTGTCATCTTTTTCCAATGCGGCGCCAAAATGGTGAGTGGCTCGTTCGAGCAAACCATTTTCCAGCGCGATACGACCTGAAAGTAGGTGTACCTTTGGATTTTCTGGAGAAATGGCTGCGGCATCACGAATGGTGGACTCGGCCAAGTCCAGTTGGCCTGAATCAAATTGACCTTGGGCCATGTCGATTAACGCGGTGGCCCGCATGCCGTTCCATCGCAAATCGGCGTTGTCAACCCATTTTTTGTGCTGGCCGCGGTTGGCGCAGCCGCCGAGGAAAACAACGGCCATCATGGCCAAAGTAAATTGTAAAACAAGGGGGTTCGAGCGGCGAGTCATGACGGTTCCTTCCGTGGTTCCGGATGCGTGAGGGGCGGCAAATGCCGCAGGTTCTCCTGCATCGTCGAAGTGTGTATTAAGGGGTGAGCCGAGAAGGCGATTTGAGTTATAGGACGTTCGGTTTTCTTAGAAAAATCATGTGGAGAGATCGGTGGGGTATGTGAAAAAAAAGACGCCCGGCCAGTGATGGCCGAGCGTCTTTTTGGCTTGTTGCCTTGCGTTAATTCTTAGTTAAGAATTTCGTAGGCAGGCACGGTTTCGTCTTGTGTACCCAATTCGGAGCCGATGACGCCGTCGCCAAGGTTGTTGAATTGGTAACGGTCTTCGTATCGAATTTCATGCCCTTGAATTTCTTCTTTGAGGGCAATGGCATCAGACGACGTAGGGGCCAGGTGAAGAGCAAGGTTCACGCTCCACAATGCTTTTTTGGTGTCGCCTTGAGCCAATTGGCGGCGGGATTCGAGCAAGTGAGCGCTGACCAACTTGTCGTTGCTGAAGGGCAGCAGGCCATTGCGAGCGGCAATCCGCTCGTTTTCAACTTGCTCGTCGGCCGCGTCGCCGCGAACGGCAAGGTCAGCGTGTTCGAGAATGGTGGTTTTCACCATGAAGATGACTTCGCTGCGTTCCACGGTGTCGTCTTGACCCCGGAAGGCGGCGCCTAAGAAAGGCAAGTTGCCCAATCCAGGAATTTGGTCACGGTCGATGGTGGTGTCTTCTTTGAACAAACCGCCGAGCACAACGGTTTGGCCCGATTCAACCAAAATATTGGTGACCATTTCGCTGGTGGTTTCGTTGGGGATCACAAAACCATCTTGAATGGTGACGGTGCCGTCGCTGACGCTGGGGCGAAGCTCCAAGCGAATGGTGCCTTCGTTGCTGATGAACGGACGCACGGTCAATTGGGTACCCACATCAAGGAACTCAATGGTTTGTGTTTCGCTGGTGTCGGTGACGGTGGTGGACAGATAGCCCAAACGTTCACCCACAAGAATGTCGGCCGATTGACGGTTGAGCACCAAAATGTTGGGTTTGGCCAACACGGTGGTGTCGGTTACGGCATCCAAAGCACGCAAGAAGGCCGAGCCTTCGCTACCGCTTACGCCAATTTTGAAACCCGCACCGCCGGTTTGGGTGTTGCCCACCGTGGAGCTGGCAGCCGTGCCGCCATCGCCTTGGGGGTTCAGCAATTGACCCACTGCATTGAGCGGGTTGCCAATGTTCAGGCCATCAAGGTTGGCAAACACGGCAAAGTCAATACCAAAGGCATTGTTTTCAGTCAGGCGAGCCGACAAAATGGTGGCTTCAACCAACACTTGTTGAGGCCGCACATCAAGCTCTTCCAAAAGTTGCACGGCCTGGGCAACGTTCTCTTCATAGTCTTTGATCAACAGCATTTCAGGACTGGCGTCACCGTTGCTGCCTGCATCGGTGGAGCTGGGCAAAAAGCCGCTGCTGGGAGACTCGGTGTTCACAATCGAGCCATTTTCTGACAGTGTGGCTTCGATCATTTTCTTGGCGTCTTCGCCGGAGATGTAGTTCAAGCGAACGATTTTGGTTACCGTGGTGCGGTTGGCCAATTCGCGCTCTTTGAGCTCTGCGGAGGTGTACACGTAGATGAAGTTGCCTTGCTCTTCGTAGCCGTAGCCATTGGGAGTCAAGATGGCTTCAAGGGCTTCATAGAAGCTGACGCCGTACAGGTCGGCCGACACGGTGCCCGACACGTTGCGGCTGGCAACGATGTTGCGTTGACTTTGAATCGAAAGCAACTGAAGGACCTTGGCGATTTCCAAGTCTTTCACGGTGATGTCGATTTGGCCCAGAGCGTCTTGTTGAACGTCTTGGCCTTCCATGTTTTGATTTTCATCAAACAGGCCCACGGCGTCGTCGCCATCGGCGGCTTGGGCATATGCGGCACCGGTGAGGCTGCACGCCAAACCAAGGCTACCTGCCATAACAAGGGACTTAAATTGCAAAAGGTCTAAACGGTTCATGGCAAGGTTCCTGGTTCCGCACTTTGTTCCGGCGGATTGATGGAGGGTTGGCGGGTCAGGGCAACCGGGGACATTTGTTCAACCAGCTTCAGGGGCTTGCTGTCAGATGAAGGGAGGTGCCGTCTTTTTCAAGCACGGCGGTTTGCCCTTCAATGGACATCAGCATGAAGCCTTCGATCGTGTCGCCGACCCGGATCAACCGGCCGTTAATGCGGGCCACGGGGACCTTCCCCGTTGTCATGCCCTGGAGGGTTAACTCCGCAGCCGCGGATTGTGCGGCTTGCATTGACCCAGCGTCATTGGAATCCAATAATGGATTCAAGTGGTGCTGGGAAGTTCTCTGATCGTCCAATGAGCCCAAATTACCCTGCTTAACGTCCGATAATCCGAGATCGGACGTTATCGGGGTTGGGGTGTCGGCTTGAACCAAGTTCGGTCCGTCGGCGGTGGCGGTGCGCGGGGCTTCTTTTAAAATCAACCGTCCCCAAAGCAGCAAGCCCACCGCGGCCATGCCCAAGGCCACGTGTAAGGCGCGGCGGTAATGACGCACAACGTGTTTGATTTGGACAGGACTCATGTACATGTTCTTTCGGTGAAGTGGACCCTTGAAGGCAAAAAAAAGCCCCGACTAAAAGTCGGGGCTTAAAAAATGGGCGTGTTGAAGGTCGGTTCGCAGGCAGGGGCTTAATTTGGGGCCACAGTCAGACGCCCGGTGAAACTACCTACATCAATACGAAAGGCCTTGTCGCCAAATTGAATCACCACACGGCCGCCGCTTAGGGGAGCGCCCAAGTCATCAAAGACCACCGTGTTGGATCCTGCGAAATTGGACGAGATAAATTGAACGCCCTTGTAGCGATTGTCTTTGTCGAAGTCCACCATAAAATATCGGCCCGATGGACTTGTGACGTCGTTTCCGGCCAGGTCCATGGTGTCGGTGGTGAATTTCATCCACGAAGATCGAACAATCGCACCGTTTTCATCGAACAACGCATAACGGTTGTTGGCGGTGTCAAACACCATGGTGCGTTGGGCCTGGGCGGCAACCGCTTCATTTTGGGCAACCAGCAAGTCGGCCACCACGGTTCGTGCGGCGGCCTGCACACCCATTTCACCGGCGGTGAGCATGTTGGGAACCACAATGCCTCCAAGGATTCCAAGAATGACGACCACCACCAACACTTCAATGAGGGTGTAAGCAGTGGCAAACGGGCGGCAACGTGGTTTCATGGCAGTGGTTTTCTATGGCTTGATGGCGACGCGAACGAATTACTCAGCCGCAGGAAAATTTTCAACCTGAACCCGAGCCGAGCCATTGGTTAGGTTTGCGTTCAATTGATCCACCGATTTCACAAGCGATTCCAGTGATTTAACCATGGCCTCTTGGCGGGCAGCCTGTGAGCCAACACCTTTGGCTCGCTCAGCCGCGTGGGCGGGGGTGGCGAACGATGCCACTGGCCCATGGCTGGGGCTGGTGAGCTGCGTGTAAAGGCTCAATGTCAAAAGAATGGCAATGACAGTGAGAACGCTGTTGAGATAACGAAGGTGTTTCATGAGAAAGGTCAATCCAATGGAGGGAAGTCGGTTATTGCTTCATGCATCGGACAACAACCTGACATCCCGGCACAAACCTTGGCCGTGCCGATAAAAAAAGGAATGGCGGCTTTCGCCGCCATTCCTCTGTGATTCAAGCTGATCTAAATCCAGATGGATTTAGTAGGTAGCGACATCGCCGTCGGCTGTTTTGAAGTTCACTTCAGAAGCAATATCTTCGTCAAGAATGGCTTTGATTTCACCCGAAACGTCGTTGTAGAGCCAACCGTTGCCGGTGGTGCCAGCGTCGCCCAAAGGCAAATCGGCGGAAGCTTCGATGGTTTTGTCGGCATCGCCTGCACCCACGGTGAAGGGGTTGCTGACAGCTTTTTGCATGTAAGGACCGAAGACATCGGTGCCATCCGCACGTGCATCAGCAACGGCAGCGTCATCAACCAATGAGAGCACTGCACCGGCCTCGTCGGTGAAGCCGTTCAATTGCTCCCAGAACTCACCTGCGCCGGTACCGTCGGCACCTGCGGTGGGATAAGCACCGAGGTGCTGAAGTTGGTAGAGCTCCAACTGGCTGCGGATCGATTGCAGCTGGGTGGACATGCTCGAGGCTTTGGCGGCCTGCGAAGCACTGGAGAACTGAGGGATCACGATGGCGGCAAGAATGCCGAGAATCACGACCACGATGAGGATTTCGACAAGGGTGAAACCCTTACGGACGGTGTTGCGGACTGCGTTCATAACAAATATCTCCGAGAAAAAACCAAACCTAAGGTGCGTTGGATCAACATGATCCAAATAGCGCGGATTTGAATTCACCGGCTTACGTTCCGGCAAACTCGACCCCGAGTCACTTGCCTGCGCCCGTCTGTTAAAGAACGGACCGTTGAGGCAAACCCGCAACGAGAGCGGGCAAGGCACTTGGGGCCACGTGTCCTATCGACCTCTTTCCTTCGCGACTTTTGTGAGATCACGACAAGATCAAGCATCGCTTCGACGTGGGCGGTGGGCCGCTTTGCCGAAGGAGGACTCCGCAACTAACGAATTCAACTGGCCCTCGGGCAAGTCTTTAAGATAAAAAATGTGCGAGAAACCGCCTTTTGGAAGGCGGGTCCAATAAGAATGAAGAAAAGGCGGCCCAGCGGCCCATGCCCAAGCGATTGGATGCGATTGGATATGCGATTGGATAAGAAAGAAAGGTCTTGATTCGCGCGACACCCTTTTGGGAGCCCCTTGGTCACGGGGTAATGAAGCCATCTTCTTTTAGCAACCATGCCTCCACCTCATCGAGCAAGCGCAACCCCGCGTCAAAGGTCATCAATGCGGCGGTGGCGGTGGCATCGCCCCATTGGGCATTGGCGACTTCTTCTTCTTGAAGAACCAAGGCTGCGTCGGTGGCAATACGACCTATATAGTAGGTCACGGTTTTTTCAATCACCTTGCCTGACCGCTTGGTAAAGACATAGTGTTCTTCAAACGCAGGATTTTCGATGAGTGAGGTGGCGACGAGGCCGGTTTCTTCTTTTAACTCGCGTATGGCGGTTTGAATGGGGTTTTCTTTTTTCTCAGGATGTCCCTTGGGGAACGCCCAGTGGCCAGCACGATGCTGAACCAGTAGATATTCGCGAATGCTTTTGCGATTGCGAATGGGGATAACCCCGCATGAGAAATCGGTTTTTGTTTTGGGCTTGGACATGGTGGCTTTTCGCTTGAGGGATTAAGACATGCAGCGTAACCCATCCGAAAGGTGAACCCGGTTGGCGTTTTAAGTGAATCTCCCCGACGATGGGTGCATGAATGACACGACCAATGACATTGCCCCACGTCGGCCGCTCTTAACCCACGGCTCACTCATCGTTTTAATTGTCTCGGTGGCGTACCTTGTGGGATCGGCCTGGGTGGCCCGGCGGGCAGGCAACAACGAGTTTTTGTTTTACACCGTGACTTGCGTGGTCATTGCCTTGGGGGTGGCAGCGGTGCATTGGCGGGTGCGATTTTCTACACCGCTTTTGGTCATGCTGAGTTTGTGGGGGGCGTTACACATGGCAGGTGGTTTGATGCCAGTGCCTGAAAGCTGGCCCATTAGTGGTGACCAGCGGGTGTTGTATTCGTGGTGGATTTGGCCCGACGGCAATGGCAGTGGTTATTTTAAATACGATCACTTGGTGCATTCACTGGGTTTTGGCGTGACCACGTGGGCGTGCTGGCAAGCCTTGCGTGTGGGGCTTAAAGACCGCCGACCTTCATTGGGTAACGTGGTGCTGTGCGCGGCCGCAGGCTTGGGCTTTGGAGCCTTTAATGAAATTCTAGAGTTCATCGCCACACTCATGGGCCCCACCAACGTGGGCGGCTATGTGAACACGTCGTGGGATTTGGTGGCCAATTTTGCCGGAGCCACGATTGCGGCGACAGCGATTTATGCGTTTGATCGGAAAGGGTGATGGGGGCGTAAAACCACAACCGCCAAGCCAAGAAGAGTCTTGTGGAAACAGTGGGCGGCTACGCGAAACATCGATCCTTAACGCGACCGGTCGCGACGACGTTCCCATTCGCCAAAAATATCAAGGCCAACAATTTGCTCGCAGAGAGGCCGTAGATTTCGTTCGATCAAATCGAGCTTCAGCGTTCTTCCATGGCGAATAAGGATGCCGTCAATGTCGTGCCAATCGATCGCGCGGTTGGCCACGGCTTTGTAAACGACAAGGTCTTCGGCGCAGCAAATTCTCAGAGAAAGATTGGCGGCGTAAGGAATCTCGACCGAACGGGCAATGGCATCTTGTTCAAAACCCGACGCCGCAAGAGAGACATCGACTCCCACTTGCGTGTGGGGTTCATGGAGAAGCATCACACGATGAACCAACGCGATCTCGGCACGGTATTCAGAACGTGGAGGCAAATGCGGTAGGATTCGATCAAGAATATTCTGCTCGTCGCCAAGATTCGCAAGCGCAGCACCGTCCACATCGCGGGTAACACGCGGCTCGCTCCAATGTTGGGCTGCCAATCCCCCAATAAAGCAAAAGTCAATTTCGGCTTCATCGAAAACGGCCTGGACTCTGCGAGCTGCTTCAAGGAGGGGGTCAAGTCGCTCATTCATAACACACGGTCATTCTTGCGTTTTTCTCGTAAACGACTCATTATCTTTTGCCATGCTTGAAGTCCGCTGCCTTCGCGCATTGGAAGTCTGCGAATCGCATCTTCACGCATCCCCGCGAGGATGGCCATGGACTTCACGGTATCTGCTTGACGAATTTGTTTTTCACGAGACTCCCGCATCATTGGGCCTGCCAGCTTCCATTTTTCAACGAATGACCGATTGCCTTTTTGTCGGGCAAGATCTTCGATGGATAAATCAGGCTGCGGGGTAGGTGTTGGCATCATTGGACCGTATGAAAAGGAACAAGCGTAAGAAGGTGCATGAGAAGTCTGTCGTCGGCCCTAGCTCGATTCAGCAGGCCTATTGATAAGGCGTTGAAGCAGGCGGCCTCATTTGCGGACTTGTTTCTAAGGCTTTGAATCAATCGCCCGTGTCCAGCACCGACATAAATGCGCCTTGAGGGATGTCCACGGTGCCGATGCGTTTCATGCGGTCTTTGCCTTTTTTCTGTTTTTCGAGCAGCTTGCGTTTGCGGCTCACATCGCCGCCGTAACATTTGGCGGTTACGTTTTTGCCCATACTTTTGATGGTTTCGCGGGCAATGATTTTGCCGCCGATGGCTGCTTGAAGGGGGATTTCAAACAGGTGTCGGTCGATTTGTTCTTTAAGTTTTTTGAGCAAGTGGCGGCCACGGGCTTCGGCTTTGCTGCGGTGGACAATAATGCTTAGCGCTTCAACAATGTCGCCGTTGACCAAGACATCCATTTTGACCAGTTCGTCTTGCTTGAAGCCGGTGACGTGATAGTCCATGGTGCCATAGCCGCTGGTGATGGACTTGAGTTTGTCGAAAAAGTCGTAAATGATCTCGGCCAAGGGCAGGTCGTATTCAAGAATTTGACGATCGTCGGCAAGAAACTTTTGGCTTTTATAAATACCCCGGCGGCTCTCGCAAAGCTTCATGATGTCGCCAATGCTGGACGTGGGGGTGATGATTTCGGCCGCCACAATGGGTTCGCGAATGGTTTTGACTTTGCTGGGGTCGGGCAGTTCGGCGGGGTTGGTGATTTGAATCATCTCGCGTTCGCCCCCTTTGCCAACGCATTCAATTTCGTAGGTCACCGTGGGGGCGGTTTGCACCACACTCACGCGACCTTCGCGTTCCAGTCGCTCTTGGATAATGTCCATGTGCAACATGCCCAAAAACCCACAGCGAAAACCGCTGCCCAAGGCCTCGGAGTTGGTGGGTTCGTAGTTGTAGCTGGCGTCGTTGATGTGCAGGCGGGCGATGGCATCGCGCAATTCATCGAATTGTGTGTTGCCGCTGGGGTAAAAGTCGCAGTACACCATGGGCACAGGCTCTTCATAGCCTTCAAGGGGGGCGTCGCATGGCGCGGTGTCCAAGGTGATGGTGTCGCCGATGTTCACATCTTCAAGGGTTTTAATGGCGGCCACCATGTAGCCCACGTCGCCGGCTTCAAAGGGCTCGTCGACTTTGACCATGTGCGGACGAAATTTGCCCAGTTCGGTGACTTGAAAGGTGCGTTGGGCGCCCATCATGAGAACACGGTCGCCCTTTTTCATTCTGCCATTCACCACGCGAAAGTAAACCACCACGCCACGGTAGTCGTCGTACACGGCATCGAAAATAAGTGCTTGAAGCGGTGCGTCGGGGTTGCCTTTGGGGGCGGGAAAGCGTTGGCAAATGGCGTCGAGTAATTCTTTGACGCCCTCGCCGGTTTTGGCCGAGGTCATGATGCAGTCGGCGGCATCGAGTCCCAAAACATCTTCAACCTGTTCGGCGCGTTCTTCGGGCTGAGCGCTGGGCAAGTCAATTTTGTTGATAACGGGAATCAGTTCGAGGTCGGCATCCACGGCTTTGTAAAGGTTGGCCACCGTTTGGGCTTCAACGCCTTGGGTGGCATCGACCACCAGTACGGCGCCTTCGCAAGCGGCCAAGGCGCGGCTGACTTCATAGTGAAAATCAACGTGGCCGGGGGTGTCGATAAAGTTCAGCTCGTAATTTTGACCTTCATAAACATGTTCCACCGACACCGCCGAGGCTTTGATGGTGATGCCGCGTTCGCGCTCGAGTTCCATGTTGTCGAGGGTTTGCTCGCGCTGGTTGCGCTCATTCATCACCCCGGTGCCTTGAAGCATGCGGTCGGCCAAGGTGGACTTGCCGTGGTCGATGTGGGCGATGATGCAGAAATTACGAATGTGCTGCGCGGTGGCGGCTTTGTGGGTGGTCTTGGCCATAGTTTGAATGATTGTAGACGCGTTGGAGATCTTGGTGCGGAGGTTGTATTCAAAGAACAGGGGGTTACGGATGCAATGTCGTGGGAGGCTGGGGTATCATTGGGTTTCCTTTGGCCTTTTTGTGGTTTTCTTGATCAGGAGATTTTCGATGCGTGCTTTGCCTTTTGTATTAACAGCCACCTTGTTAAGTGGCCTTTCGACTGTTTCTTTGCATGCTCAGGCCACTGCGACTGCGGAAGTTGAAGTCGCGGAGGACGCAGGCTTTGAATCGCCTCAAGAAGCATTTGAAGCGGCCAAAACAGCGTTCAATGAGCGGCAATGGGATGTTTTTTTAAGTTGCGTAAGTCCCGAGCAGCAAATGCCATTGGTGGGGCAAATGGCGTTTGCGTGCGAGCAACTTCAATCGCGGCCTGGAATGGATGAGCGGGTGGGGCAATTGCTAGACCGTTTTTTCCCGAAGGGAATTGACACGGCGGCCTACACCACCGCTTCAGGAAAAATGCAAAGCGACGCTTTTGCAGAATTGGGTCAAACATTGGATGACCCCGCCGCTTTTTTCGGTGAAGCCACGAATTTGGTGATGGCCTTGGAACATGGCGATCAAGCCGATCAGGTGCAGGTGGGTGAAATAGGTGATTTACAGCCTTACAAAACGGCCGATGGCGCAAGTGACCATGCCGTGCAGGCTCAAGTGACCTTGGTTCGCCCCGACACCGAAACGCCGCGACGTGATATATGGCGTTTCGTGTCGGTGGAAAAACGCTGGTTCTTGGCTCCGCTAGGGGCAGAGTGAAGCGCCCATGGTTTTAAGAACGTGTATGAGAAGTCTGTCGTCGGCCCGAGCACGATCCAGCGGACCGGCTGACAAGGAGGCCGAAGCAGACGGCCCCGCCGCGGGCCGACGATGCAGACCGACGACGCTCAGCCGGTTCGCTGGACGGGCGAAGTCAGACAGAGTTCTCATACACGTTCTAAGAATATCCGCCGCCACGCGGGGTTTTGCGGCGGTCGGATGAGGTTGTGGGCTCGTCGGGGGGATCGGGCGCGAGCTTAAATCCCCACGATTCTTCCGACGCATCGTGGGCGGGCCCGCCGCGCGAGCCGCCAGAACTTGCGCCGGGGCTGACGGTGTCGGCATTTTGCGGTGCAGAGCCTTCGGCCAAGGGCAATTCAATGGTGAAGGTGGTGCCCTTGTCTGGCTGCGAGTCCACCTGAATGGTGCCGCCGTGTTCATCGACCACTTTTTTGGTGACGACCAAGCCCAAGCCGGTGCCGCGCAAACCTTTGGTGGAATGAAAGGGCTGGAAAAGTCGGCGGCGGGTGTCGGTACTCATGCCTTCGCCATTGTCGGTTACGGAGATTCGCACGCGGTCGGTGATTTCTTCTAATTCAACACGCAAGGTGACCACGCCTTGCTGGGTTTCGACGGCATCCAGTGCATTGGTCAACAAGTTAAGCACCGCTTGGTGAATGGCGCCGCCGTCGAGGGGGACGGGTGGCATGTCGGCGGGCACATCGTTGATGAGCGCGACGCCTTTGTTTTCATATTGCTTGGAAACCAAGGCGGTGACTTCATCCAGCAATGGCGTGATATTGGTGAGTTCAATTTCAGGGCGGCGTTGTTTGCTGAAGGCCAGCATGTTGAGCGTGAGGCCGTAAATGCGCTCAAGATTGCGCGAAACAATTTCCCAGCCGTTGTTCACCAAGCCCATGTTTCGCTTGCGCAAACCCAGCTCGACCACATCGGCTCCGCCACGCATGCCTTGCAAAATATTACGAATGGAGTGACTTAAACTGGCGACGGTTTGTCCCACGCCTGCGAGGCGTTCGCTACGCAAGCGATGTTCGACCAATCGAAGGTTGGCCAGCGCAAGGCCCGTTTGTACGCCAATGGCAGTAAGCAGGTTGAGTTGATCTTCGGTGTAGGTGTAATTGGCGATTTTAGAATCAACTTGAATGACGCCGTAAAACCGATCTTTGTATTTAATGGGCACGCACATTGCGGAGCGAATGCCATAGCCCTGAACACTGTCGCCTGCGGCAAAACGGGTGTCGTTCATAGCGTTGCTTGATAAAACGCCTTGCCCTTTCTTCATCACATGATCCACAATGGTGCGGCTGATGGTGACGGGTTTGCCGCTTTTGCGTAGCGCAGGCAATAAGTTGACGCCTTGGTCGTTGCGGCGGCGAACCACCACAGGTTCGAGTTCTTCGTCGAGTTCTTCAGAGACCAAAATAAAACCGCGATCGGCATCAAAATAATCAAACACCACTTCCATCACGCGGTCATAAAGATCTTGAGCCCCGGTCACGGTGCCAATCAAACTGACCAATTCATAGATGACGCTGAGTTGAAACTCGGCGGATTGCCGCGGGTCGGGCGAGGACATGATCATCGAGTCGTCGTTGCTGTTTACGGCGTGTTCGACATTGACTTCGACTTCATTGTTGCCCACGAGGCGAACCCCGGGGTTGGGCCTTATACGCTGGCTGGGGTCTTCACCAAACACCAAAAGGGTGGTTCCTGCGCGCACTTGATCGCCGGGTTGCAGGGTGCGGGCGGCGGCCAAGCGTACGCCGTTGACGAAGGTGCCATTGCTGGAGCCCAAGTCACGCAAAATCCATTTCCCACTGTCCGGCGTGAGTTCTGCATGGCGTCGGCTGATGGTTTTGTCGCGCAGCGATAGTGATTCGCTGGAACGGCCGATCTGCTGCGGCTCATGGTCGGGCAGCTCGAAACGGCGGCCTTTTTCGGGACCTTTGATCACGGAAAGAATGAGCATGGTTTAACCGTTGGAAGTAAGAAAATGAAATCCATGAAGCCAATAGGGAGGGTGTACTAAGTCGCGTTGTTCTTCCACGTTTTCACTTGCGCTTCAAAGCCACTTGCGCCTGAATTGCCTGCGCTTTGGTATCGCTTGACGACGTTTTCAGGGCCAAGCCAATCGAAAACATCGTTCTCGATATCGGCGCATTCGCTTTGCATTTCTTCGAGTGTGAGTTTTTTAAGCTCGTGACGGTCAAGGTCGGTGGCCATGCGAACCAGCCCCCCCACCACTTGATGGCTGGTGCGAAAGGGCACGCCTTTGGTGACCAGATATTCAGCAAGACTCGTGGCGTCGAGATATCCGCGATGCAAGCCTGCTTTGATGTGGGCTTCGTTAAAGGTGACGGTGCGCACAATGGCGGCGGCCATGTCGAGGCAATCGCAAACACTGTCGTAGGCGGCAAAAACATGACGCTTGTCTTCTTGAAGATCGCGGTTGTAACCCACGGTGATGCCTTTGCACATGGTGAGCAAGGCCATGAGTGAGCCATACACTTGGCCGGTTTTGCCGCGAACCAGCTCTAGCATGTCGGGGTTTTGCTTTTGGGGCATCATCGACGAGCCGGTGGTGTAGAGGTTGTCGAGTGTGATGAAGCCGAATTCAGTGGTGGCATAGATGATCCATTGCTCGGCCCAGCGGCTGAGGGTCATGCTGGTCATGGCCAAGCTGTAGGCGAAATCGAGGGCAATGTCGCGGGCTGCGGTGGCATCGATGCTGCTGGCGTGGGTTTGCGCAAACCCCAATCGTTGGGTGGTGTCGCTGCGGTTAATAGGCAATGAGCTTCCTGCGATAGCGCCTGACCCCAAAGGGTTGCGGTCATGAAGGGTTTTGACCATGTCGACGCGTTGAAGACTGCGCCGCAGCGCCGCAATCCATGCGGCAAGTTCGCCGCCGGCAACAATGGGTTGGGCGCGTTGCAAATGGGTGTAGGAGGGCATGACCACGTGGCCGAATTTCTCGGCGCACCCTTGATACGCCTGGACAAGTGCTTCGTGTTTTTGCGTGATGATGTCGCATGCTTCACGGGTCCACAGATGCAAATCAAGTGCGACTTGATCGTTGCGACTGCGTCCGGTGTGCAGCTTGCGTCCCGCATCGCCTGTTTTTTCAACCAGTGCGGCTTCAACGCACATGTGGACGTCTTCCAGCTCGACTTTCCAGCCGGTCCACGCGTCACCTTGGTCGTCAATTTCTGACTCGATCGCCCGCAAACCCACTTCGATTTGCTGCAAATCTTCGTCGGTGATGAGTTTTGCGTGGTGGAGCATTCGTGCGTGCGCGACGGAGCCTTCGATGTCGTGTTTGTACAGTCGCTTGTCGTAGTCCAGCGACGAGACAAAGCGAGCGGCGAGCGGATCGCCTTCGCTACCGGATGATTTGGCGTGTTCCCATGGTTTTTGTGAGCTCATGGGGAGATTGTAGGTTGCCTGCGCCGGGTGTTCGAGTTTGAGGCGTCTTTTTAAAAGTCCATATACAAGCAAGCCCCAGCCATTAGGGCTGGGGCTTGCTTGTTGAAATGAGGGGATGGCTTTTGTTGGGCTTACACCAGTTTTTTGAACGCGGCGGTGATGCCTGCAGGGTCCAAGCCTTGGTATCCCATTTGTCGCCACAGGCCGCCGCTGCCTTCTTTGTGGGTGCCAATGTTGTTGTAAGAGCCTTTAAAGCCGCGTTTGAGAAGTTCGGTGCCAAACTTGCTTCCCACGCCTGTGTTTACGTTGAACGACTCGGCCACCAGCACGGCGGGCGATGCGGCGAGTTTCTTCATCATGGTCTCGTCGTAAACATTGAGGCAGCTTTTGGCGATGAGTCCCACGTCAAGCCCGGATTCTTTCATGGCAATCACGGCATCCAAGGCGCGGTAGGTGGTTTCGCCAAACGAAACGATGTAACCGGCGGTCCCTTCGCGAATGACGGTGTCTTGGTTGGCATCAAAGGTGTAGCCGTCGCCAAAAACTTCTTTGCCTTGCTCGTCAAGCAAATCGGGCACGGCCGAGCGGGTGCTAAACAGGAAACGCAGCCCGGCTTGGGGGTAGATGGCTTGAAGGCATTTTTTAAATTGATGTTGGTCGGCAGGAAAGTAAATGCGGGTGGTGTCGTGGCCTTCGTCAGGTAGGCCATTGTCGGCAAACATGTTGTTGATGCCAAAGTGACAAGTGTTGTCGGCCATGTCGTCGCAGCCCGAGTGGCTGAGGTGGGCTAAAACATTGGCTTTGTTGAGCCGGGCCATGGTGATTTCGCTCACAAGCATTTCGAGAAAGGCGCTGAAGGTGGCGAACACGCCTTGCTTGCCTTTTTCGAATCCAAAACCGGCGGCGGCGCTGTAGTTGCCGCGTTCCATGATGCCGCCCCGCACGAAAATCTCAGGGTATTCTTTGCGAATCACATCGAGGCCGCAAGAGCCTTCGAGGTCGCAGTCAAACACTTTGACGGTTTCTTTGCGGGTTTTTTCATCGAGGGCCCCCACAATTTCATTGAAGAAGGTGCCGAAGAGTGAACGGTTTTTGCCACTGCCTTGCGAACCTTTGTAGGTGGGGCCCTTGGGACCTTTGGTCACGTTTTTAAGATAGTCGGCGGCGTCATTGAGGCCGCGTTCCTCGAGATAGTCAATGGCGTAGCTGGTTTTGATGACGTCGTGGCCGTGAGGTGAACCTTCGAGGGGTTTAATGCCCACGGCCATTTTTCGTTTGTTGATGAGTACGACAGGGCCGGGGGTGGTGAAGGCGGCGCACATGCGTGCGTAAAGCGAATCGAGGTCTTCGCCATCGCCGGTGTTGGTGGATAGGCCGTGGCCTTCAAGGGTTTTGGCGACGTCGTAGCCTTTGAGGTAATCGCTGGGGTGGCCTGCGATGGTGACGTCGTTGTCGTCGATGATGACTTTAACGTTGAGGTTTTCGGCCACGCACAGGCGGGCGGCTTCGGCGTCGTTGCCTTCCATTTGTGAGCCATCGCTGCCGAGCATGAGCACGGTTTTGTCGGGGTTGGCCAGTGCCACGCCGTTGACCATGGGCCACATGTGGCCCAAGCGTCCGCTCGAAAATTTCACGCCGGGGGTGAAGTCGCGTTCGGGGTGGCCAGGCAAATGGCTGAGGAATTCGCGGTAGTGAAACAGTTTGGCCACGGGCAGGTTGCCTTCAATCACGGCCATGAGGTATTGGGTGGCGACGCGGTGGCCTGCTTCATCGAAAAAGATGGGCAAGATTTTGTCGCTGTGCTGCATGAAGCTGTAGGCGATCATGACTTCGGGCACGGTGTCGTACGGGCCGCCGGTGTGGCCGCCAAGGCCTTTGGCATCGCCAATGGCGGTGAAAAAGATGATCGCATCGCGGCAAAGCTGAATGTTGTGCTTGAGTGCGTCGCGTTGATCGTCGGTGAGCGTTGCGTTGGCAGGGTCGAGCGCAATCTTTTTGAAGGTATCGAGTGGGACGGGGAAAGAGGCGGTTTCGGTGGGTGGGGCGCTGAACATGAGGTGGGGTTCCAGGCGATTGAGGATAAATGAGGTAAGAGGCAGCAGGCTAAAAGGTCGGAAGTGTTTGGGTTTAAGACGTTAAGACGGGTTGGCA
>JAZGFZ010000231.1:0-2564 GCA_036480015.1 Algisphaera sp.
GGCCGGTGCCAAAGTCATCCATTGAAAGTTTGACGCCCAATCGACGTACTTCGCTCATGATTTGGGCGATGTCGATGGGGTGGTCCATCACGGCAGTTTCGGTGATTTCAAGCGTGAGTCGATGGGCATCGATACCGCTGTGATGGAGGACGTCTTTTAAAAGTGCGATGAAGTCTGGAGCAAGGAGTTGGCGTTTGCTGCAATTGACACTTATGGAGGGCCGTATGCCCAAGGTGAGTGTGGAATCCCAGTGTGCCAGTTGGTTGCAGGCTTCGCGTAAAACACGGGCGCCCAGCGGAATAATCAGCCCGGTTTCTTCGGCCAGTGGGATGAACCGGTCGGGGGTGATGAGCCCGCGATGGGGGTGATTCCACCGCACCAAGGCTTCGAACCCTGCGGGTCGGCCATCGCTAAGGGTGACGATGGGTTGATAGTAAACCTCAAGTTGATCGTCGAGCCCTGCACGAAGATCGTTTTCAATACGCAGTTGCTCAACGGCGACGTCGTGCATTTGCTGGTCGAAAAACCGATGGTTGTTTTTGCCTGCGGCCTTGGCTTTGTACATGGCGGCGTCGGCGTCGCGCAGAACATCGGCGGCGTTTTGATGGCCTAGGCCATCGGTGACCACGCCAATGCTGGCCGTGCTAACCACGCTGTGGTGGCCCAGGGTGTGGGGGCTGGCCAAGGCGGCCAGCAGGCGATCGGCGGCAAGGCGGGTTTCGCTAACGCCGGCGGTGTCGTTAAGCAAAATGACAAACTCGTCGCCGCCAAAGCGGGCGGCGATGTCGTTTTGCCTTAATTCAGCACGAAAACGTTCGGCAATGCTGACCAAAAGAGCGTCGCCCACATGGTGGCCCAAGCTGTCGTTGACGTTTTTGAAACGATCAAAGTCAAAGAATAAAACCGCAAAATGCGAGTCGGGGTTTTCGCGGTTGCGGCGCAGGGAACCTTGTAATTCTTGGACAAAACGCTCGCGGTTGGGCAGCCCGGTGAGGCGGTCGTGATGGGCAAGCAAAACCAGCTCATCTTGCGCCGCTTTAAGTTCAGAAATATCAGCCAATGAGCCTGAAAGACGCACGGCGTTTCCGTTGTCGTCGCGGGAGACTGCCGCGCGGCAAAGCATCCAGCGCGGCTGGCCGTTGGCGTGGTGCATACGCAGTTGAATGGACAGGTGAGGATCTTCGCCGGATCGCAAGCGATCTAAGCGGTCTCGCAAATCACTGATTTGCGCTGCATCGACACGACGAAACCATTCGTGGGGTGTGTCGGAAGAATCGTTTTCGCCGATTCCCAAAAGTTGCTTCCATCGTGGGCTGTAATAAACACGTTGGGTGGTGAGATCCCAATCCCACAAACCATCGCGTGACCCGCGAACGGCCAGTTCCATGCGCTCGGTGCTGCGAACCAACGCTTGCCATTGGTTGCGAAGGGCACGCGTGGCGGGTTCGAAAATGAAAAGAGCTTCGATCAAAAGCAGCAAGAGAGTGCCCACCATAAACATGGCCTCGCTGCGTTGTAAGCCTTTGAGCCGATCGATGGCGAGGGTTTCAAACGCCTGCACCGTGTTGTCCATGAGGTCAAGAAAAGCGTGGCCTCGGGCACGCAATTCGGCGGTGTCGATTTCGGCGGTGTTTCCCGCGGCGCCGCCTTTGGCCAGGACCTCTTGGGCGATGGCAAGCAATTGGTCGCGTTCGTGGGCAATGTGCTCTAGGCGATCGACACGCCCAAGATCATTGGCGTCGTCAGCCAACACCCGTTGGAGTTCAAGGTGAGTATCGTGCCATTGTTGGCTGCTGTCGGCCATGCCCGCAGTGTCGGCCCAGAGGGCTCGGTAAACCACGCGTTGACTTAAAACACGTTGACGACTGGCCAACGTAATGGCGGCGGTGTCGGTAAGTTGCTGGTGTGTGCTGTGGCTGATTAAAAAATGGTTGCCCAAGGCCAACCCCGCCACGGCGGTGAGTGCGAGCAAATAGCGGCGACGCAGTGTGCGCGCGGGTGTGGAGCGGTTGCGCCGGGAACCCGAAAGAATCGTTGAAATGGTGGAGGGGGTGTTGTTCACGGGTAAGCGGCGGGAGAGCGGGGCAGGAAGGTGCCCCGCTTTGTACGGACTTTACTTGAGGTATCGACGGGGTGTCAGTGCGGGGTAAGTGGTTTGCGGGCCAGATGCGTGAGGCCGCGAAAAGGGATGAGAGCAAGGGAATTATCGGCGGGTGGGTTGTGGGGCCCCTTTCGGTTTTAACCGCAGCGTGTTCTTTTTTTTCTTTATCATGAGGCCATGTCTTCAGAAAAAACCAAACGTGATGAACAACGCGACCGCGAGGCGCACCGAGATCTCCCCGCACGGGCTGTTTTTGGTGAGCTTTGGCGATCTAAAATGGTGAAGCTGGCGTTGTTGGTGGTGCTGGTGGGTGGGGGGCTTTGGGTTTACAGCGCGATGAACGGCCCGTCGGTTTCGGTGTCTACATCTGATTCGGGCGGGCTGGGTTTGCCGGTGGTGGGTTTGCAAGCAGGGGAGGCGGATGCCGGGCCGGCGGTTGGGGCGGGAAGGTCGGGAGGTTTGG
>JAZGFZ010000232.1:0-17273 GCA_036480015.1 Algisphaera sp.
TCTAAGACAGTTGCCTCGCGCAAAGGGGCGAAGGCGCGAAGGAAAGGCCCTTTAAACCTTTGTGCGAGGCAAATCACTTGCATGGGATAGCGTGCGGGGCGTTTCTAGCCCCTGCGGCTCAATCCTCCCGTACACTTCCTTTCATGGCTAAGAAACCCACTAAAAAATCCACTCAGAAAACCAAAAGCAAGAAGACGTCTGCGAAAAAGCCTGCGGGCTTGACTTATGCTCAAACGGGGGTCTCGATTGAGGCGGGTGATGCGATGGTGGGGCGTATTCAGGGGCATTTGCGCGGCACCCATGGGCCACGGGTGTTGGGGCGTGAGGGTGCTTTTGCGGGGATGTTTCGGCTGGATTACAACGAGAAGTTGTTTAAGCGTAATTACAAAGATCCGGTGTTGGTGGGCTGCACCGATGGGGTGGGCACGAAGGTGCTTTTGGCCATTGAGCTGGGCATTCACGACACGATTGGCCAAGACTGCGTGGCGATGAATGTGAACGATTTGATCGTGCAGGGGGCCGAGCCGCTGTTCTTTTTGGATTACATCGGCACCCATTCGGTGAACCCGGCGCACATGGAGCAAATTGTGAAGGGCGTGGCTGACGGTTGCAAGCTGGCGGATTGTTCTTTGATTGGCGGGGAAACCGCTGAGATGCCCGACGTTTATAAGAAGGGTGATTACGACGTGGCGGGCTTTACGGTGGGGGTGGTGGAGCTGAAAAAGATTGTGGAGGGGCCGGCCCGCGTGCAGGCGGGCGATGTGATTTTGGGTTTGAGTTCGAGCGGGGTGCACAGCAATGGGTACACGCTGGTGCGGGCGATTCTTAAAAAGGCCAAGTTGAAGCTGGACAAGGTGTACCCCGAGTTGAAAGAGGATCGGCCGCTGGGTGAGATTTTGTTGGAACCCACGCGTATTTATGTGAAGCCTGTGGTGAGTTTGTTAGACAGTTACAAGCGGGTGAAACCCATTAGCGGCATGGCCCACATCACCGGCGGCGGGCTGGTGGGCAATGTGAACCGGGCACTGCCGGATCATTTAGACGCGACCATTAGTCGCAAGACGTGGAAGGTGCCGCCGTTGTTCGCGTTTTTGCAGAAGCATGGCGGGGTGGATCGCGATGAAATGTTCCGCGTGTTCAACATGGGGGTGGGCTACACGTTGATCGTGCGGCCGCGTTTTGCGGATGCGGTGACTGAGAAGCTTCAAAAAGCAGGCGAGACGGTGTATCGGTTGGGTGAGGTGGTGCCGGGCAAAGGCAAAGTACGTATGCGGGCGTAAAAGGGGTATGAGAAGCGATATGTTGCTGCTTCTGGAGAATGAACGACGATCTTGGTGTTGCGGGGTGTTATTGGACGTTTCTGGCTTGCAGGTGGTTTTAGGGCTGTTATTGGCCTTGAAGTGTGGTGTGGCGACAACATCTGGGTTTGATCGGTCGTTTTCAAATTTGGCGTGCCAGGGGTTTTTGTTAAGGGTTGTTTTCTTAACTTCTTTCTGTAGCTTGAATTGTGTGTTTTGTTGAAAATCGCAAGGGGTTCCCCTTCGCCTGTTGGGGTGGGTGTGATATAAACGTAGGGAAGCCGTGGCGTGTGTTGTTGCCGACGGCTTGTTGAACTAAAACAAAGGCTAAGACTATGAACGAAACAGATTTTCAAGCAAAATTGGGCGAGCTAATGGGCGAGATCGCCACATTGCCCAAGGCCGAACGTGAAAAGCTCGAGCAGATGGCGGCCCAAACCAAGGCCCGTCACAATAAGCTTCGAAAAACGGTGACCGAGCTGCAAGAGTCTTTGGACTATTTGCGGCTAAGCATCAAGTATTTGGTGTTTGACTTGGAGGCAACCCGCCGTGAAAACGGTGATTTGCGAAAAATGTTGGAAGAACAAAGCGCCGGAAACGATGATTTGGACGCCGACGATTATGAAGAGCTTGATGGGATTTGATTGAACGCTCAAGACTCAAGCCGCGAGGCGAGAGATTAAAACAGACCAAACCTAAGGCGGGCCCATGGACGTTCATCCATGGGTCCGTTTTTTTGCGCGCGTGGCGAGCCGACGCGTTGCGTTGGTGGCTCTATGATGTTGCTCCCTCACGACCCTTTTGCGAGAAGCGATATGAATTTGCCGTTTGATCCAATGTCTGCCATGAATCCTTATGCCGCCGCTGCGGCAGGTGCTTACGGTGCGGGTGCCGCAGGCGGTGCCCGCATGGGGCCGCCCATTGGTCGTTACCGCGAAATGACCATCGACGAAATGTTGTTGGAAAATCGGGTGATTTTCTTGGTGGGAGAAATCAATCACGCCAGCGCCATGGGCGTGGTGATGCGGTTGCTGCATCTGCAAAACCAAAAGCCTGGCGTGGATATCAACCTGTACATCAATTCGCCCGGCGGCAGCGTGGATGACACGCTGGCAATGATTGACACGATGGACTTTATTAGCAGTGATGTGTGCACTTACTGCATTGGCAAGGCGATGAGCGGCGGGGCGTTGACGCTGGCTGCCGGAGCCAAGGGCAAACGTTTTTGCTTGCCGCATGCCAAGGTGATGATCCACCAGCCTTATGGCGGCATTTATGGCCAAGCCAGTGATGTGCAAATTCAGGCTGAAGAGATTTTAAAAACCAAGAAAGATTTGAACGAGCTTTTGGCGGGCTACACCGGGCAGGATGTGTCGAAGGTTGAGCACGATGCCGAACGCGACAAGTTTTTCTCGGCTCAAGAAGCCAAGGACTATGGCTTGGTGGACGAAGTGGTGGAAGGCAAAACCGAGAAGGTTGGCGAAGGCAAGCCTTCTTCCGACTGATGGTGCGTTTTGCGTGCAAACAATGATTTTAAAAGGGCCCATTGCGCTAAAGCAATGGGCCCTTTTTAAATTCGAGTGGTTGTCTTTAAATGACGGCGCGGCCATGGCGCGATGTCTTTTTAGCCGCGGACGTTGAGGCTTAGGCCTTTGCCGGGGGTGATGGGGCCTTGTTTGGCCAAGTTGGCGGCACCTTCGAGAAGTTGCATGGCGGCGGCACCTTGTTGCTTTTGGGCATCGAGGTTTTTGCGGGCCATGGCAAAGGCCACTTCTTGATCAAGCTGGGCTTGGTTCATGGCGGTGGCGTCAGCAGCGGTGAAGTTCATGGAGTTCATGGTGCATTCATCGACTGGGCAAGGTGGGGAGGTGAATGGACCAAGGCGTTAGGCGGGATTATCGGTAGGGCGGGTGAACTCGTGCCGAATACGCACGAGTTTCATGCCTTGGGGGGTTCGCATGAGGGTGTCCCACCATTGATCGCCTTGGTGGATGTATCGCAGTTGGGCGCCCACGGCGGTGCCGTCGGCGAGTTTTTGCTGGGCGTCGGCCAGCGTGGCTTGGCCGTCGGGGGTTTGCACATGGTGGGCGTATTTAATGACCACTTCGATCAACTGTGTGCAGCCTGCGACATCGCTAAAGAGTGCGGCAAGGGTGGTGTCGTCGAGCAGGGCGTGATGCAGCGGCGGAAGCGGTGGGGTGTCGTCGTCACTCATGGTGAAATAGGAGGTGAGGTTGGAGGTGGGGCTTGAAGGGGGTGTTGGGTTGGCGGGCCTTGGGGAGGGCGCCCGGCGATCATAAGCACCGCGTTGGTGGGGGCGGGGCAAACGTCATGGCAAATGCGGCAGCCGGTGCATAGGTTGGAGACCACACGGGGAAGGCGGTGGGCGTCGCGAACGATGGCGCCTTGAACAGGGCAGCGTTCATAGCAGGTGGAGCAGGTAACGTGTTGATAGGCCAAGCAGTGGCGTCCCATGATGATGGCGCTTTGCGTTTGCTCTTGGTTTGCGTTTGGGGCCGGTGCGTGCGCGGGGTGCGCTGCGGGTGTGGCGGGTGGGCTGGGTTGGGCGGCGCGGGATTGAACGGCACGGCGAAATCGGCCTAAGAGTAAATCGCGGCGTGAAACAGGGTCGCTCATGGTTGAGACTCGGCGGGCGGCCAGTTTGCCACATTGGGGCGACTGGCGGGCAGGGCCGCGCGGTGTTCCAATTCGGCCGAAGGTGCGTGGCACTGGGTGCAGTTGGTGCGCCAGGGGTGGCTGGTTTGCAAGCTTATCTCACTTTGCGGGCCGTGGCAGCTGGAGCAATTTTGCCGCATCCATGTGGAGTGCGGAATGGTGGGCGGGGCACCTTGCCAAGCACGTTGGCCGGGGCCCGGGGCATCGCGGCCGACAAAGGTGTTGTCGCCCAGTTTGGGGCGGGGTTCAAATGCAACGCCGCTGTTTTTAGATTCGGCGTGGCATTGGGTGCAGTTGTTGAGAATGCCGTGGCTCATGCGCGGGGCCACCACGTCGCCTAGGCGTAGGCCTTGGCCGTGGCAGGCCACGCACGAGGCGGGGTTGCGTTGGTCGATGGCGTGGGGCACCACGGGCGGCGCGCCGTCGTAGGCGCGAATGGCGGCACGCTGGGTTAAGGCGTCGCTGCGGTCGGCGGTGCCTGCGCCGTCTGCAACGGTGAACAGGTTGGTTTTATTAGCAGGCGGGGTGTTGGTGGCGGTGGGCAGGTGGCTGCGCCATGCGGCGTTGGGGCCACGCGGGGTGCGAATGAGGTCGGCGTAGGCCACGGCGTCGGGGACGTCTTGTTGTTGTGTTGCGGTGTTGTGAGGGGTGTTGTGGGTGCTTCCGCCATGTTGTGGCGTGCTGTTGTGTGGGGGTGTTTGGGGGCGGCCGGTGTTAACAGGCACGCCATCGCGAAGGCCCACCAAAAGGCCCACGGCGGCGGCGCCTAAAATAACCGCCAGCAAAATGTGGCCCATCGCGTGCAGCGACGCTTTGGTGCGAGGTGGTGCGGGGTGGTTGTGGTGGGAAGAGGGGGTGTCGGGCAAGGTGGCACCGAAAGGTTTGGGGCGAGGGGGCCCGGGCTGCGGTTGTGGGGGACGAATGCTTGGTGTGCTTAGCGGCCTGGGCCGATGGGTTGCACGTCGGCGGCTGATTTTTTGTAGTCGGGTTGTTTGGAGAACGGGTCGATGGCATCGAGCGTGAGATCGTTGATGGCCGCGGCTTCATCGAAGAAGGGCACAAACAGATGTCCACGCTGGGGCTTGGCGCGGCCATCGAGCCACACGGGCAATTCAATGGAGCCTCGACAGGTGGTGAGTTTGACGCGATCGCCATTGCTGATGCCGCGTTCTTGGGCATCTTGGGGGTTCATTTCGAGGTAGGCCCCCGGCATGGCGCGGCGCAGTTGCGGCACGCGCATGGTCATGGTGCCGGTGTGCCAGTGTTCGATCACGCGGCCGGTGCTAAGCATGAAGGGGTAGCCGTCAGAGGGCACTTCGGCGGGGGGCACGTGGGGACGAAACCAAACTTGGGCTTTGCCGTCTTTGGTGACCGAGTGGTAGAAGTCGATGCCCTTGCCTTTTTCGACGTATGGATCGTGACCTTCGACAAAGCGCCAGCGGGTTTCTTCGAATTTCCCGGGCTCTGTTTCAACCACAGGCCATCGCATGCCGTGGTGGCTGACCAATTCGTCGTAGGGCGCAAGGTTTTTGTGTTTAAGGAAGGTGAATTGGCGGTATTCGGTGAGCAGGTGCCGGTCGACGTTAACGTCGTAGTAGTGTTCCCATTCCCAAATGGGCACTTCGTTGCCATCGGCGTCGTCGATGCGGAATAACCAGTTGCCGTCTTGGTCGCGCATGCCGGGGTGGCCCATGTCGTAAAGCTTGCGCGACACTGCCAACGTTTGCCAGCAGTCGTCGCGGGCTTCGCCGGGAGGCGGAACCATTTTGAACCACTGTTGGGTGCGGCGTTCGGAGTTGCCGAAGACGCCGTTTTTTTCAACCCATAGTGCGGCAGGCAAAACGATGTCGGCCAACTGGGTGGTGGCGGTGGGATACACCTCTGACACAATGAGGAATTTGTCGGGCAGGTCGGCCTTGGCTTTGAAAAGTTTGTGGGTGTTGGGCATGGATTGCCCGGGATTGGTGACCTGAACCCAAATGGTGTCGATGTCGCCACCTTCTTCGGTGGGCGTGCAAAGTTTGTCAAACATTTTGACCGTGTGATAGCCCGGTTTGGGGTTGAGTCGATCGGCGGGGACATTCCAGAATTTGGCCGCTTGGGCGCGGTGGGCTTCTTTTTTCACCAGTCGGCCCCCTGGCAGGGCGTGGCACAGGGTGCCGACTTCTCGCACGGTGCCGCACGCGGCGGGTTGGCCGGTGAGTGATTGCGGGCCGTCGCCGGGCTTGCCCCAGTGGCCTGAGAGCAGGTGAATGTTGTGCACCAGGTTGTTAATGGCGGTGCCCGCGTTGTGTTGGTTCATGCCCATGCACCACAGCGAGACAATGCGTTGGTCGGGATCGGCAAAAAGAGCCGCGAGTTTGCGAAGTTCTTCGGCGGGCACGCCGCTGAGTTTTTCGGCAAGTTCGGGGGTGTAATGCAAAACCAGCTCGCGGTATTGCTCAAAGCTGATGGCTTCTCCAAAGAGGCCCGTGTTACCTTCTTTTTTAAGCAATTCCACGTATTGGGCGTGGTTGATTTGTTCTTCGCCGGGGTTGCGGTCGGCGCGGAAGTTGCAGTGCTTGCTAACAAAGTCGTGGTCGTAGGTGTCGTTTTCAATCAGCTGGGCCGCAATGCAATTGGCAATGGCCATGTCGCCGTTGGGCTGCATGAGCAAATGCACGTCGGCTTGTTCACTGGTGCGGGTGTTACGCGTGCCAATGTCGATGATTTTAACTTTTTCGCCACGGGCGATGCGGTCCACGATGCGGCTGAAAAGCACCGGGTGCATTTCGGCAGGATTGTTGCCCCAGAGAATGAGTGTGTCGCAAGCTTCTAAATCGTCAAAGCAACTGGCGGGTTCGTCTACGCCATAGGTGGAGAGATAACCGGTGACCGCAGACGCCATGCACAGTCGGGCGTTGGCTTCAAGGTGGTTGTTGGCCATGCCCGCCCGCATGAATTTTTGAGCGGCATACCCTTCGGGAATGGTCCACTGGCCCGAGCCGTAAAAGCCAAATTTTGAATCGGAGGCCATGATGCGTTTGGCCACAGCGTTTAGGGCTTCATCCCACGATACATCTTCAAGTTCGCCGTTTTTGCGTATTTGAGGGGTGGTGAGGCGGTCTTCACCGTAAAGGATCATGCCCACGTGGTAACCCTTAACACACAAAAGGCCTTTATTGACATCGGCATCTGGATCGCCCGCAATGGCAACCACGCGGCCGTCTTTAACCGCCACTTGCACATGGCAGCCGGTGCCGCAAAAGCGGCAAGGGGCTTTGTCCCAAGTCACGCCGGGTAGGTCGGGTTTTTCGGGGCGCTGGGGAAGTTGCGGCAAGCTCAGGGCGCGATCGGTGAGGTCGGCGTCGGCTGCGGCCATGGATGCCGCGACGCCACTGGCAGCGCTTAGGGCGGCAAGCTTGACGAAATCGCGACGGTCCAAGCTGGGTTGGGCGGAAGGCTCGGTGATGGGGGTGGAATCGGCGGGCATGGTGTTTAAGCTCCGGCGGGCGCGTGGAGAGAGGGGGCAGTTTTAGAGTCGGTCTTGGGATCGGTCTCGGAGGCAGCTTGGGGGGCGACGATGGCGTCGGCGGCGGGCCGGTCGGCTTGATCGAAATGGATGAACACCACATCAACCTGCAGCACGCCGGGCAAGGCGTTGAGCCAATCCCATGCGATGCGATCGGCGCGGCGGTGGGGGGTCTCTAGCACGGCTGGCAGCCGAATGGGCGAGGGTGAATCGGCACAGGTGAAGCTGGGGTGGTCGTGAATGGCCGCAGAGGTGCGGTGCGCCTCTGGAGCGTCGGGATTCAGGGTGATGACCAGTCCGCTGGTGGGCATGGGGGTATTCCAGAAAAAGCACAAAAAAGAGCAAAAAGCAGATGGGAGGCGCGTTGTTCTAGAGCCAAGCTACCCGAGGCTCGCAACAAAAACAAGAGTATCGGATAAGCATATCTTGATTTATTGATCCAAGGGCCTTACCTTCTCTCTTTCGGGTTGCATTTTTCGGTTGCGTTTTTTCAGAATTTCAGCACACCGTTTGGTCGGAAGCAGGTTGATCATGCCATTGATGACACATTCAAAACGGCAAAGGTGGACACGGTTGGCTTCACCCTTGGCATTGGTGGGTTTGTTGGTGTTGGTGGGGTTTGCGGCATGGGCGGCGTCGTCGGGGCCTGTGGGGCCACCTGCTCCGGCGCTTCAAACGGAGTTGCCGGCGCAGCATCCGGTGGTGATTCACCAGCCTGCGGGGCCGCCAGTGATTGATACGGGTTTGCGCGATGCCAAGGGCCAGCCCATTACGGCCAACTGCACCACGTGTCATGCCACCCGCGAGGCCAATCGGACCACGAATGACGGTGCTCAGTTGGTGGATTTTCACACCGGCCTTCATTCCAACCATGGCGGGCTAACCTGCGTGTCATGCCACAACGACGAAGAAAATTACAGCAGCTTGCACCGCGCCGATGGCCGGCCGATTGCGTTTGAAAAGCAAATTCAACTGTGTGCCCAGTGTCACGGGCCCCAGCATCGCGATTACGTCAATGGTTCACATGGGGGCATGACCGGTTACTGGGATTTGACACGCGGTGGCCGCACCCGAAACACATGCACCGATTGTCACGACCCCCACGCCCCGCAAATCCCATTGGTTCAGCCGGTGTTTGCCCCGCGTGACCGCTTTTTGCCTCCGGCCATCGACCATGTGGGGCCGCAAGAAGGGCTTATTCAACAACATTTTTCTTCGGAGCCCGCGCATGAGTGAACCTCGCACTACTTCTTTGCCGATTCTTAACAACGATGGGATGACACGGCGCACTGCGCTGAAAGCTGCTGGGGCCACCTTGGGTGCGGCGGCCTTTGCCGCTGCGGTGGCGCCCATCACCGAGTGGGCGGCCAGCACCTCGGTGGATGAGTTTTTGCAGCAGCATTACCGCGAGCTTTCGCCCGAGCAACTTTCAGAGGTGCTCACGCGGCTGGAAAAAGAAACCAAAGAAAAATACGGGGCCGATGTCACCATCAAAGACCACCGCCCGCAAGAGGGTGTGCAGTTTGGTTATGCCCTGAACCTGAGCATTTGCGTGGGGTGTCGCAAGTGTGCCCAAGCGTGCCACGAAGAAAACAATCACGACCGTGCATCGGGCAATTCATACATTCGCGTGCTTGAAATGACTCAGGGCAGCACCGATTTGGAAAAAGGCAATGTGAGTTATGACCACCCCGTGCCGCAGCCGGGCAAGTATTACATGCCCGTGCAGTGCCAGCAGTGCGACAATCCGCCATGTGTGGATGTGTGTCCGGTGGCCGCGACATGGAAAGAAGACGACGGCATTGTGGTGGTGGATTACAACTGGTGCATTGGTTGTCGTTATTGCGAAGCGGCGTGTCCGTATCACGCACGACGGTTTAACTGGACGGCGCCAGAGATCCCCGCAGAAGAAATCAATCCCAATCAAAGTTATTTAAGCAATCGCATTCGGCCACAGGGCGTGATGGAAAAATGCACGTTTTGCTTGCACCGAACACGCGAAGGCCGCTTGCCGGCGTGTTTGGAAGCATGCCCCACGGGTGCGCGGGTGTTCGGCAATTTGCTTGATCCCGAATCGGAAATCCGCTACGTGCTGGACAACAAGCGTGTGTTTGTGCTGAAAGAAGAATTGGGCACCCGGCCACGTTTCTTTTACTTTTTTGACGAATAAACCACCCCGCGTTTGAGTCGACCATGACGTCTTTAACCCCCACACCCGACACTTTAAGCGGACGCGTTCGCAGTTACCCCTTGTTTATTTGGCGGTCGTTGGTGCAAGCCACCGACGGATCGGCCTTGTTTTACACCTGGATGACGGTGCTCAGCGCCGTGGCCTTGGTGGGCGTGCGAACATGGTCGGTGCAATTGCGTGATGGCATGATCGTCACCCACATGACCGACCACGTTTCATGGGGGCTTTACATTGCGAACTTCACCTTCATGGTGGGGCTTGCGGCGGGAGGCGTGATGATGGTGATTCCCGCGTATTTGTATCACGACAAAAAAATGCACGACGTGGTGATTATTGGTGAGATTCTCGCCATTGCAGCCATTGTGATGTGCCTGCTGTTTGTAACCGTTGACTTGGGCCGCCCCGACCGTTTCTGGCACATGATGCCGGGGATCGGGAAGTTTAACTTTCCGGTGTCGATGCTCACGTGGGACGTGGTGGTGCTTAATGGCTATTTGCTTTTGAATTTGCACATCACGGGTTATTTGCTTTACATTCGATTTTTAGGACGTGAACCCAATCGCCGGTGGTACATCCCTTTTGTGTACGCCTCGATTGTGTGGGCCATTTCGATTCACACCGTGACCGCCTTTTTGTATTGTGGGTTGGGCGGCCGACCTTTTTGGAACACGGCGTTGTTGGCCCCGCGTTTTTTATCGTCGGCCTTTGTGGCCGGGCCAGCCTTTATTGTGCTGACCATGTTGGTGCTTCGTCGGGTTCGCGGCATGACGATTGAAGCAGCCCCCATTCGCACGTTGGTGAACATTATGCGGGTGACGATTCTCATAAGCCTGCTGATTGTGGTGTCTGAGATTTTCACGGAGTTTTACACCGGCGGATCGCATGTTTCGGCGGCCCGTTATTTGTATTTCGGGTTACATGGGCACAATGCATTGGTGCCGTGGATTTGGACCAGCGTGGGGCTGACCTTGGCGGCCACGGCTTTGTTGCTATGCCCTCAGGTTTTCGACAAAACATGGATGTTGGTGGGTGGCTGCGTGTTTGCCATTGTGGGGTTTTGGATTGAAAAAGGCATGGGGCTCATCATTCCTGGGTTTGTGCCATCGACCTTGCATGAAATTGTGGAATATCAACCCAGTTTGGCCGAGTGGAAAATTTCAGCGGGCATTTGGGCCTTTGGCCTCATGGTGTTTACCGTGGGGTTAAAAATTGCCGTGCCCATTTTGACCGGCGAGTTGTCGGTGGCAGGGCGTGTGGAAGTGGAGAAGCCTGCGGCATAAGTTTTATGTTGTGTTTCGAGTGAGTTTTTTTACTTTTTTTGTCAAGGATTTTTCGATGTCTTGCCTTCTCTCTACGTCACGTTGTCTTTCGGTGTCATTTTGCCTTTCTTCATTGTTTTTAGCAGGCAATGCACAATCGCAAACCGCTTTGGACGGTGGGGCATTGCCGGATATTTCTGAAGCGGAAGTGGGAGGCGTTGAAGGCGCACTTCGAAACGGAAAAATCAAGTTGAACATGCGTGCCCGCTTGGGATACGCCGATTTTGACAACGGAAGCGACTCGGCATTTTCGCCAACTTTGCGCACACGCTTGGGGTATCTCACGGGCGACGTGGAGGGGTTTAGTGCCTACTTGGAATTTGAAGACGTTCAATCGCTAGACGACGAAGGCTACAACTCGACCCAAAATGGCAACACAGGCAAAGCCGTGATCGCCGACGTGGAAGGCACAGAGGTCAATCAGTCGTGGATTCGTTATGCCAGTGCCAGTGAAGGCACGCGGGGTGCGTGGGAAGCGAAAATGGGCCGCCAAGTGATCGCCTTGGATGACCATCGTTTTGTGGGTCATGTGGGGTGGCGGCAAGACCAACAAACCTTTGATGCTGTTCGATGGAGTGGCAATCTGGGTGTTGACGGACTCGCTGCAACCGCAGGCTATATCACCCAGGTGAATCGCATTTTTGGCGAGGCAGCCAATTTTGATTCAGAAAGCTTTTTTGTGAACGCCAGCTATAAGCTTGCCAGTGGGCCGAAGGTCACTGGTTTTGTTTATGGCCTTGATTTTGAAAACGCCGCAGCAAACTCAAGTTTGACCCTTGGGGGTCGGGTGACGGGCAAGTACAAATTAAGTGACAGCCGTGGCGCTGTGAAGTATGCGGCCAGCGTGGCCATGCAGTCTGACTTTGGCAACAACCCCAATGATTACGATGCGCTTTATTACGCCCTTGATGTGGCGTGGGCCACGCCCGAAAACGGCACGATTGGCTTGGGGTATGAAGTGCTGGGAAGTGACGACGGAACGTTTGGCTTTCGTACCCCGTTGGCCACATTGCACAAATTCAATGGCTTTGCGGATGTGTTTTTGGTCACCCCCAATGACGGATTGGCCGACTTGTATGCGTACTACGGATTGCCGCTTCCCAAAGCATGGAAGGCCAAAGGCAAGATCATTGGCCACCTGTTTAAAGGTGATGATTCGGGCGACGACTTGGGCATTGAAATTGATGCCGTGATAAGCAAAAAGTTAACCGACAACCTCACCGTGGGCGGCAAGCTTGCGTGGTTTAACGGCGAAGACGGCACCGGCCCCTTTGATCGCACGCGACTAACCGTTGATTTGACCTACGCGTTTTAAGCGGCGATGTGGGCGTGGTAGGTCAGGCGTACTCGCCTGACTGTTTGGGGTGTTGAAAAACAGCGCCCCGTCGCCATGGCCAACACTTTCCCCTTCCGTCATTCCCGCGAAGGCGGGAACTCGAAATTGTGCGCGAAGGCGGGAGCCCAGATTTATTTGTGCGCGAAGGCCGGGTGGTCTGTCCCGCACGCTAGATTCCCGCCTTCGCGGGAATGACGGAGAGGGGTGTGGGAATGGACGGGGCGTGGGGGTGAGCTTTGCGTGCCTTTGGCTCGGGCCGTTGGCCCGATCACGGGCAAGATGCCCGTGCTACTAAAATTGTGTAAGAATCCCTTGGGCCCTTCTCTTTTTCGTGTTTGGCTTGGAATGCTGCGTGTGAACATGGCCATGTCCACAGCAACAAAAAAGGTGGGCGGTTACGACGATCAGGTGTCTTCGAGCGGATTGAGGATCATTGCGCCGGTGGGCTCAAAGTCGGTGGTGTTGACGGTCATGACTCGCATGCCGTGCTGAATCGCGGTTGCGGCGATGAGGCCGTCGATGGGTGGGATTGTTTTGCCTTGGGCTTTCGCTTGGGCGGTGGTTTCTCCCCAGATTCGGGCAGTCTCTTCATCGACGGGGATGATCCGTGGTCCCGCGGTTTCGATGATGGCTTCTAGCCACAGCGACAGCGCTTGCTTGCGTTTGCCTGCGGGTAGCTGCTGGATGCCTTTGGTCAGTTCGCCTAGCGTTAATACGCTTAAGTAGAGTGATTCTGGATCGAGCGTCGCGAAGCGTTCGCGGATTTGTGGGCGCCCTTGGGGGTGTCGGACTTCTGAAAGGATGCAGGTGTCGACGAGGATCTTCATAGTTCCAGCTCGCGACGCGGTGTGCGGTCGCGTTCGAGGTCTATGTCTTCGAGGCTGGGCCCACTTAAGATCAGGCTCTTGAGGGTGGGTGTCTCGCCGATGAGTTGGCGGTACGTTTCGCCGCGGATCAAGATGTAGCGATGGCCTCGCCGGGTGATGACCTGAGCTTCGTGGTCGGCGCGGTTAAGGACCTCGCTTAGCTTGCTTTTGGCGTCTGCGACGTTCCATTCGGTGTTGGGCATGGTGTGGATTCCTGACTAGTTAGTCTAGTCGTATTTTGACAGATATCCAGTCGACTTCAAGCAAAAAGTGTCTCGTTTGCCTTTTTTACTCGTCTTTTACTCAGCCCCTGAGCCCCTCAATCTCTTGGCTCCTTTTGCTTCAGGCCATGTCGACCATGTCGGCGGGGGCGAGTGATTTGCGGGCGGTGGCGAGGGGGATGTCGAAGCGTTTGCGATTGCGAAAGAAGCTGATGTGGCGGTAGCCTGAGGCGTCGATGAGGGCGAGGGCTTGGTCGAAGTTTTCGCCCACGCGCTGGGGTTGGTGGGCGTCGGCGCCCAGGGTGATGGGGATGCGGCGGCGGGCCATTTCGTAAAGGATGCGTGGGCCGGGCATGCATTCACGCAGGCGTTTTCGCCAGCCTGAGGTGTTGAGTTCCATGGCGACGCCGGTGGCGGCGATGCGATCGAGTGCGCTGCAAATGTCGGGCAGAATACGTGAGATGCTCCATGATCGGGGCATGAGTTGTTTGATGAGGTCGCCATGGGCGATGACGTCGAACAGTTCGGTTTCGGCTGAGGCGGCGAGGTGGTCGAAGTAGATACGTTGGTAGGCCAAGGTGTCGCCGGCAAAGTAGCGGTCGCGGTATTCGGGAATTTGCGGGTGGACTGACCCAAGCACCACGTCGAAGGGGTGGGTGTTGATTTGCATGGCGACGACGCTTTCGAGGCCGGGGACATAGTCGGCTTCTAATCCCAAAAGCACGTCAACACGGCCTGCGAACATGTCGCGTGTGGCGATGACGTCGGCGACGTAATCGTCGAGCTCGGAAGGGGCCATGCGCATTTTGTCGCCGTGGCCGGGCAGGGGGTTGTGACAGGTGACGGCAAAGCCGCGCAGGTTGGCGTCGAGTGCGGCTTGGGCGTATTGGTGGCCTTCGCCTTGGGCGTGTTTGCAGCGTGGGGTGTGGGTGTGGCCGTCAAAAAGCACGCGGTCGCCGTAAACCCCTTGGGGGTCAGGCTGGATCAGCGGCGCTGGGGTCGGCTCGGTTGGAACCGGGAAGCGGTAGGGGTTGTGAGGCTCCTGCATCGCTGGAGTCATCGGTTAGATCAGAGGCTGACTGGTCTGGGGCTTGGTCTTCTTGGGATTCTTTTTGCTGCTCTTCTTGGGCGCGTTCTTGGTGGGCGGCTCTTAAACGCATGCGGCGTTCGACACGTTTGCGGGTGGCGTCGTCGGGCCAGTCGTAGGCGGCAAGATCGTTCTGGGGAATGTCGGAAGTGGGCTTAAGGCTTGTTTGAGACTCGTTTTCGAGGTCGTTGCGGTCGGCTTCGGGCCGCAGCACCAAGCGAATGTCGCCACCGGCGGGAGGCTGCATGACGCGGACGCGGCGCTGGCGAACCAGTTCGAGGGTGGCCAGAAAGAGTCCGATCATTTCGCTGCGGTTTTTGCGGCCGATAAACAATTCGCGAAGGGTCATGCCGGGATGGGTGGCGTGGGGGCCATCGGGTTTGCCGTCGCGTAAGAGTCGGTCGGCGATGTCGTCGGCGTGGAGTGATAGGGGGGTTTCGTCGTAGGTGACTTGGTGGTCGCCGACAAAACCAATGGAGTCGAGCAGGCGGCTGAAGGCTGAGCAAAGGTCGTTGACGCCGATGTCTTCGAGGTCGAGTTCGACGACGGGGCTGCTGTCTTGGGCGTCGTCTTCGGGGCTGGTGGCGGGGGGCTTGGTGGCGCGGGCGCCCGCGGGGAATCGTTCTTCCCATTCGGTGCGTCGTTCTTCGAGATGCATGGCGGCATCTTTGAACCGTTTGTAGGCCAAAAGTTGCTGTACCAACTCAAAGCGTGGGTCGGTGGGGTCGCCTGCTTCGCCCAATTCGTCTTGGGCGTCGTCTTCGGCGGCTTGAATGCGGGGCATCAAAAGGCTGCTTTTAATTTCGACCAGCGTGGCGGCCATGACCAAAAACTCGCCGGCGCGATCGACGTCGAGTGTGGTCTTTCCCTCGGCAGTGCCCTCGGTGGAGGGCCGGGCCATGGCATCTAAATGGCTGAGGTATTGCTCGGTGAGTGTGGCAATGGGAATGTCGTGCAGGTCGATTTCATGCTGCTTGACCAGGTGCAATAAAAGGTCGAGCGGCCCGGCGTAGGCGTCGAGTTGGACGCGATAGGGGCCCGTGGAGGGGGAGGAATGGGCGGCGGGAGATGAGGGGGCGGGCGAAGACAAGGCGCGGCTCCGATGGGATCGCAAGACAGGCAGTTGCCTTGCTGTCGTATCATAGCGGTGTCAATAACCTACTTGTGGATTTGCCCCATGCCTTTGCCCTCTAACGCGCCTTCTTTGGCCTCTGATTCAGTTTCTGACGAGGCCTTTGCCCGCCAAGTGCTTGACGCAGAAGCGGCGGCGATTCGAAGTATTCCTGTGGATGCACAGTTTGCCCAAGCGGTGAAGTTGGTTGTGGAGGCTGGCGAGCGGGGCGGCAGTTTGGTGGTGTCGGGGCTGGGCAAGAGCGGGTTGATTGGGGCGAAGCTGTCGGCCACGTTGGCCAGCACAGGCACGCCATCGCATTTTTTGCATCCAGTGGAAGCGATGCATGGCGATTTGGGGCGCGTGCGGCGGGGCGATGGGGTGTTGCTGTTGAGTTACACCGGCAACACCGAAGAGGTGGTCACGCTGGCCGAATTGTTGAAGCCCGATGGGGTGCCCATGATTGGTTTGACGGGTAAAGACGGTGGGCGTTTGGCCCGCAGTGTGGATGCGCTGCTGACGGTGGGGGATGTGACGGAGGCGTGTCCGTTGGCGTTGGCGCCCACCAGCAGCAGCACGGCGATGTTGGCATTGGGTGATGCGTTGGCTTTGGCGGTGAGTCGGGCTCGATCGTTTACGGCCGATGATTTTCAAAAGTTTCATCCGGGTGGCGGACTGGGGCGTCAATTGATGCCGGTGCTGGATGCGATGCGCTTTTTTTATAAGAAACCGCACGCCGCTTCGGGGGCAGAACAATCTGAGTCTAATTTGCCATTGATTGCGCCCGGCACCTCGGTGAAGGATGCGTATGCGGCGGCGGAAAGTTTTTCCAAAGACAGCGGCTTGCGTCGTCCGGGTGCGTTGTTGGTGGCCGTGGCGGGTGAAAAACTTGCGGGCATTGTGACCGATGGCGATTTGCGGTCGGCCTTGATTCGTCAAGGCCCCGAGGTTTGGGCGGGGCCGATTGATGCAATCATGACGGCGAATCCCACGACTTTGCCTGACACCGCGTTGGTACGCGATGCGGTGCGTGTGGTGCGCGAAAAACGGTTTGATGAAATTCCGGTGGTGGCCGCCGACGGCACGCCCGTGGGGCTGATTGATGTGCAGGATTTGGCGGCGTTGAAGGTGATTGAAGGGTGAGTTGTTCTAACGAAAGATTGATCGTGAATAAATCCAAGGTCCAAACGTTTGCCGACAGCCCTGTGGCGGTGAAATTGCTCATTTTTGATGTGGACGGTGTGCTTACCGATGGTGCGATCACCTATCACGCGGGAGGCGGTGAGTCGAAAAACTTCAACACCAAAGATGGGCTGGGTCTGCGGGCGGCCATGCAGTCGGGCGTTCAAGTGGCGATTGTGACCGCGCGGTCGAGCGAGATGGTGGCGCGGCGCATGGAACAACTGGGCATTGAGCATGTGGTGCAGGGCTGCAAAGACAAAGCTGCTGAGGTGGTGCGACTGGCCAAGGTGTTGGGGGTGACGTTGGCCGACACGGGTTATTTGGGCGATGACTTGGTGGACTTGCCCGCGATGGCACGCGTGGGCTATCCCATGGCGGTGGCCGACGCCGCAAGTGAGTTGTGCGCTATGGCAGCGTTTGTAACCACCTTGCCTGGCGGCCGCGGCGCGGCACGTGAAGCGGTGGAGCATGTGCT
>JAZGFZ010000233.1:0-3067 GCA_036480015.1 Algisphaera sp.
TGCATGTTGTCGCTGACTTTGGCGCGCAACACGGTGTCGCCAACACGGCTTTTAATACCGGCCCAGTCGCCATCGACAATGCCCCGTTCTTCGGCGTCGTGGGGGTGCAGCTCAAGAATATCTTCACTGTGCCACTGGTTGTTTTCAGTGCGCCGGGTTTGCGCGCCGACATTGTATTGGCTGAGAATGCGCCCGGTGGTCAGTAGTAATGGAAATTTGCGGTTGGCGCGCTCGTCGGTGGGCACGTATTCGGTGACCGCAAAGAAGCCCTTGCCGCGCACAAATTCATTGATGTGCATGGTTGGCGTGCCGTCGGGGACCTCGTCATTACAGGGCCATTGAATACTGCCGTCGCGGTCGAGCTTGTCGTAGTTAACACCGTTAAAGGTGGGCATTAAGCGGGAGATCTCCTCCATGATTTCACGCGGGTGGTCGTAGTGCATATCCACACCCAGGGCCTTGGCAAAACCCAGTGTTGCTTCCCAGTCGGCCAGCCCAGCCTTGGGCGGCATGGCCTGTCGCACCGGCGAAATACGGCGCTCGGCATTGGTAAAGGTGCCGTCTTTCTCAAGGAAGGAGGAGCCGGGTAAAAATACGTGGGCGAATTTGGCGGTTTCGTTGAGGAAAAGATCTTGTACCACCAGGCATTCTAATGACGACAGTGCCGCTTCCACATGGTGGGTGTTGGGGTCTGACTGAGCGATATCTTCGCCGTGGCAGTACAGGCCTTTAAATTCACCGTCGATGGCGGCGTCAAACATATTGGGAATACGCAGGCCGGGCTCGGGGTCGAGCTCGACTTTCCAGTCATTCTCAAACAGTGAGCGGGTATCGCCGTCGGAAATATGGCGGTAGCCGGGCAGCTCGTGGGGAAAGGAGCCCATATCGCAGGAGCCCTGCACGTTGTTTTGCCCGCGCATGGGGTTGACGCCAACGCCTTCGCGTCCGATGTTGCCGGTGAGCATGGCGAGGTTGGCGATGCCCATAACGGTGGTCGAACCCTGGCTGTGCTCGGTAACGCCCAGGCCGTAGTAAATGGCTGCGTTGCCACCGGTGGCGAAGAGTCGAGCGGCAGCACGAATGTCGGCGGCGGGGATGCCGGTAACGCTTTCGGTGGCTTCCGGTGAGTTTTTAGGGTCGATAATAAAAGCACGCCACTCATCGAAGGCCGGTGTTTCACAGCGCTCGGCGATAAAATCTTTGGCTTCCAGCCCTTCGTCGATAATCACGTGGGCCATGGCGTTGATAAAGGCGACATTGGTGCCGGGCATAACGGGCAAGTGGTAGTCAGCTTTAATGTGGGGGGCGCTGACTAGCTCGATCTTGCGGGGATCGACAATAATCAGTTTGGCACCTTCGCGTAGGCGTTTTTTCAGTCGCGAGCCAAATACCGGGTGGGCGTCGGTGGGGTTGGAGCCCATCACCATCACCACGTCGGTTTGTGCGACCGAGGCGAAAGACTGGGTGCCTGCCGATTCACCGAGCGTCGTTTTTAAACCGTAGCCCGTGGGCGAGTGACAAACTCGGGCGCAGGTGTCGATATTGTTATTGCCAAAGCCGGCGCGCACCAGTTTTTGCACTAGCCAGACTTCTTCGTTGGTGCAGCGCGAAGAGCTGATGGCACCAATACTGTTGTGGCCGTGTTGTTTTTGAATACTGCGCAGGCGGTCGGCGGCAAAGGTAAAGGCCTCGTCCCAGCTGACTTCGCGCCACTCGTCTTCAATACTGTCGCGCACCATAGGCGAGGTGATGCGGTCCTGGTGGGTGGCGTAACCAAAGGCGAAGCGGCCCTTAACGCAGGCGTGACCCTCATTGGCCTTGCCGTCTTTCCAGGGGGTCATGTTGACCACGGTATTGCCACGCATCTCGGCCTTAAAGGCACAGCCAACGCCGCAATAGGCGCAGGTGGTGATAACGTTGTGCTCGGGCTGGCCCAGTTTAATAATGGTGTTTTCGGTCAGGGTTGCCGTTGGGCAAGCGCTGACGCAGGCACCGCAGGAGACGCAGTCGGAATCCATAAAGCTTTCATTTTGACCGGGGCTTACGGTTGACTTAAAACCGCGACCGTCGATAGTCAATGCAAAGGTGCCCTGGGTTTCTTCACAGGCGCGTACGCAGCGCGAGCAGACAATGCACTTGGACGGGTCAAAAGTGAAATAGGGGTTCGACTCATCCTTTTCTGCGTCGAGATGGTTATCGCCTTCGTAACCGTAGCGCACCTCGCGCAGGCTCACTTCACCGGCGGTGTCCTGCAATTCACAGTTGCCGTTAGTGGGGCAGGTGAGGCAGTCGAGGGGGTGATCGGAGATATACAGCTCCATCACATTGCGGCGCAGGTCGGCGACTTTCTCGGTTTGCGTGTTGACCACCATGCCGTCTTCCGCGGGTGTCGTACACGAGGCCGGATAGCCCTTGCGCCCCTCAATTTGGACCATGCATATGCGGCACGAGCCATAGACTTCGAGGCTGTCGGTGGCGCAGAGCTTGGGCACTTTAATGCCGGCTTCGGCGGCGGCGCGCATTACCGAGGTGCCCTCGGGCACGGATATACTCATGCCATCAATGTTCAGGGTTACGGTTTCAGTCGAAAGACTCACGGGGGTGCCGTAGTCCTTTTCGGGTTCGTAAAATTCCAGCATGTCTCGTTCCTCTTGTGGGGCCAGTTAGCGCGTGCTTGTTAAGCCGCTCTAGCCGCCAAAGTCTTCAGGAAAATGTTTGATGGCGCTGCGCACAGGAAAGGGGGTCAAGCCGCCCATGGCGCACAGCGAGCCAAATTCCATCGTTTCACACAGGTCTTCCAATAAGATTAGGTTATCGTCAAGTTGTTTGCTGTCGCGACCCTTGCTGTCACGAATGTTGTCGATCACCTCGACACCGCGCGTCGAGCCAACGCGGCAGGGGGTGCACTTGCCGCAGGACTCAACCACACAAAACTCCATGGCAAAGCGCGCTTGTTCGAGCATGTCGGCGCTGTCGTCAAACACCACCACGCCGCCGTGGCCGAGCATGGCGCTGGCAGCGGCAAAGCTCTCGTAGTCGAGGCTGATATCCAATGCTGTATCGGGCA